>CALMML010000151.1 GCA_937868485.1 uncultured Myxococcales bacterium
TGAAAGGGAACGAAGAATCGATCTTCAGACGATGCGTGGCAAAGTATCGCTAAGCTCGCGATGGGAATGGGGCAGCCGGGGGCGATGCCGACGCGAACCGGCGTGCTGATGGGAACGCCGACGTACATGGCACCGGAGCAGTGTCGTGGTGCGCGTGGCGTGGACGATCGCGCGGATGTCTATGCGCTCGGGGTGATTCTGTATCAGATGATTGCGGGTGCGCCGCCGTTTGGTTCGCCGGGAGCGGCAGAGGTGATGGCGCAGCACGTCTACGAAAACCCGCAGCCTCTGTTGCAGCGTGCGCCGCAGGTCTCGACGGCACTGGGCTCGCTGATCGATCAGATGCTGCTCAAGCAGCCGAGCGCACGACCGTCGATGGCAGAGGTGGAAAAGCGACTGCTTGCGCTGCTGGGAGGAAGACCAGAGCCAGCCAAGGATGATCCGTCGGCGACGCTGGTCTATGCGGCGGATGGATCGGCGGCGGTGCAGCAGATCGCTCCGACGAGCGCGCCTGAAGCCAAGACCCAAGTGGGCGATCTGGCGCGTGGTCCGGCGTTTTTGCCTCCGCATGCCCCGACGCAGGTGGCGGCTTCGCTGTCGTCGGATGCCAAGACCAAGGTGGTGGCGGCGCTGGCGGCTCCGACGCAGGTTCACTCCGAACACGGACTGGGCCAAAGCGATCGCACGCAGGTCAAGGTTGCGCCGATTTCGGACGATCCAGAGACGCTGCGTCCCGACGAAGCACAGCAGGCCGCCGAGCACATCCGTCGCAGTGCGAAGACCAAGCTGGTGTCGATCATTCCGACGCTGATGGCTTCGCCGCAGCCGATGACGCAGCCGATGCCGATGCCGACGCTGCTCGACGGAGATCTTCCCAGTAAGCCAATCCTTCCGTCGCGGACGCTGTATCTGACGCTGCTTGGGGCGCTGATCATGTCGGTGCTGGTGCTGGTTCTGTATGCGCTGCTTGGGTGAATTTCATAGCTGTCGTGGACGGTTGCTGTTAGGTCTTGAAACAAAATGGCTCACCGATTCGCTCGGCTGGTTCGCGGGTGTTGGCAGACGCTGTGGCACTGCGGGCCGCTGCTGAGCATCGCGTCGGGGCTGTCGCTGCCGAGTCCGGCGCTGGCTCAGCCTGTGCGAAGTGGCGAGGCGTTTACGTTTGCGGTGAAGCTGCTGGGCTCCGTCGATGCGGGTCGGGCGCGGCTGGCGCTGACGCCTCCACAGCAGACACCGTCGGGGCCCGTGGTTCGTGTCGTCGGTGAAAGTGAAGCGCTCGGGATGGCGAAGGCGCTGACGGACTGGCGACAGCGCTATCAGCTGACGCTCGACGCGACGACGCTGTTGCCGCGACGGATCGAGCAGGTGGATACTGGCGCGCATCCTCGGCAAGCGACGTTTGTGGTAAGCGGTCGCAGCTTCGAGATGACGGTGAAGAAGCCGAGCGGCGAGTGGCACACCCAAGGGGAGCTACAGCGAGAGCTGCTCGATCCGATGTCGG
The DNA here is from genome assembly GCA_937868485.1 of uncultured Myxococcales bacterium. Taxonomy (GTDB): domain Bacteria; phylum Myxococcota_A; class Polyangia; order Palsa-1104; family JAEUJZ01; genus JAEUKA01. Next base: position 1,502 of record CALMML010000151.1, read on the forward strand.
TGCTGCTGCTTCTGCGCGGGCTGCGACTGCACGACGGTGACAAGCTGACGCTGGCAGTGACGGGCGGAACGGCGCTGTATCGTGGCGTGCTGACGGTGGCTGGTCGCGAGTCGCTTCAGACGATCTACGGGGCCAAGCGCACGATTCATATGCTTGGGCGCGGCGATCGACTAAACGAGCGCGAAGAAGTGATTGGCAAGTCGCCGTGGCTGGGTGAGCTGTGGCTCAGCGATGATGCAGCGAGGCTGCCGCTCAAGATCTCGGCGGAGACGATCTTGGGTCCGGCGGAGTTTACGCTGACGAGCTACGAGCCAGGGACGAAGCCGCTCGGCATCCCGCGTAACTCGCACGCGGTCACCGTCGAGTCAGTTGGTCATTAGCGACGAGCGAGCGACGAGCGAGTGGTGATTCAGACAGCGATCAGCGTCGGATCAGCCTCGATAAAGCAGCGAGCCCGGCAGCAGCGTAAACGTCGCGGGCAGTCGTCCCGGCGTCTCTCCGTCGACATCGAGCAGCACTTTTTCGTTTGGATCGACCGGCTCGATGACAATACGACGGGCTCTGCGCGTCGCGACCTTCGACATCCGTGCTTGTTCGCCCTTGTAGATCAGGCTTCCGAGTCGCAGCGCTTCGACAAACGATAGATCGCCGATGGTTGCGACATCGAAGGTTCCGTCGTCAATCTGCGCGTCGGGTGCGATGTTCATGCCACCGCCGAAGTAGGCTCCGTTGGCCACCGCGAGCGTGTAAATCCGTTCTTCGTAGGCGGGCTGGTCGTCGAGCCGGATGCGAACCAGTGCGTTTTTGTAGCGCAGCGTTGCGCGCAGCGAAGCCACAAAGAACGTCGCGCGACCACCGAGCGCTTTGCTTCCTTCGTTGACGAGATGATCGACAAGGCCGGAGATTCCGCAGCTTGCGACGTTGATGAAGTAGCCGCTCATGGGCTTTCCGTCGTGGCTGGTGTAGTCAATGCGTCCCGCGTCGATCGGACGAGCCTTCGCGCGCGCAATGGCCTGCGCTGCGTCCTTCATTTCCGTCGGTGTTCCCAGGATTCGGCGCAGATCTCCACCTGTCGCACAGGGCAGATAACCGAACGCACAGGTCGGCTCGCTGCTGGCGCTGCTGGCAAACGCGGTCAATAGTCCCGACGCCACTTCCGACGCTGTTCCATCGCCACCCATCGCCACGACCAGTCCCGCGCCTTGCTCGGCTGCGGCTTTGGCCATGGGAATCCCGTCGCCAGGCTGCTTGGTGAACTGAACATCAATCACACCGAGTGCGTCGCGGAGCATCGGCTCGATCACCGGCCACTTTTTCTGGGCCCAGCCATCCCGCGCTTGCGGGTTCACGATGAGAACGCTCTTTGCCATGTCGCTTCACTTTACTCGTCTAGTAGGGAATCAATGCTGCCTGCGCCCTCGCGGACGATGAGCGGCGGCTGGCTGGTGAGATCAATCACCGTCGTCGGAACCACGCCGCCGGGACCGCCATCGAGCACCAGCTGGGCCTGCGGAAACGCCGCTGCGATGTCTTGCGGCCACTGGAGCGGCTCGGTGCCATGCTCGGCGGCTGTCGTCGAGATCAGCGGCCGTCCAAGCGCCGCAGCGATCGCGCGCGGGATCGCATGATCGGGCACGCGAATGCCCACTTGGGTCCGCTTCGGTGCGATGGTCTTTGGCACTTCTCTCGTCGCTGGCAAGATAAACGTATACGGTCCAGGCAGCAGCCGTTTGAGCAGCCGATACGACGAGTTATCGACGATCACATAGCGAGCGATGTCCGACAGATCGACGCAGATGAGCGCAAGCGCCTGATTTTTCGGCATCCGCTTCATCTGGTAGAGCTTTTCGATCGCCGCTTTGTTGTGCAGGTCGCACCCGAGCCCATAGACGGTATCCGTCGGATAGGCAATGATCTCGCCCGCTTCCAGCGCAGCGACGGCCTTGGCAATCTTCCGAGGCTCAGGATGATCGGGGTTTATTGCAAGCAGCACGCTCGGCAGCATACACCGCTTCTCGGTGATTTATGCAGCCACGCGGCGCAAGCGCACCTTGTCGGTGGATGTCGGCCCTTTCGGTGTGAGAGACTTTGTGGGCGACGGGGCGATAGGATCGGGCATGGTAATCTGTCCCGCTCTGGTAGAACATAGAGCCTCTTTATGATGGAACCCGAATCCTCTCAATCCACAGGCAGTCAGCTTCCCAATCCTGAAGATGCGGAGCAGTCGACCGTAAGCGCTGCGGACACGGATGCGGCGCTGGGCGAAGGTGAAGCGCTGGAAGTCTCGTCGCTGAGCGCTCAGTCGCCGGTTGTTGCGTTGTCGGAAGAGGAGCCGCCGCTCGATCCGAAGATGCTGCTTTCTCCCGAGCCAAGCACCAGCATGCGGACGCGGCTGCGCTTTATGGTTGCCGACGAAGCACTGACCGTTCGCGTTGATCCCGAAGCGCTGCCCGAGCAGCCGATTGATGCCAGCTTGTGGGACATTGTCCCGAAGGTGGCTCGACGGTCGCTTGATCTGGGCCTGAGCATGCCCGAAAGTGGCTTTCACATCTTCGTCGCTGCCGACTCGGAAGTGATGGTCGAAGATGTGGTGGTCAGTCACGCCGAGCGCTTCGCCGCGCAGATGGATACGCCGGGCGACTTGGTCTACATCCACGACTTCGAGCATCCCGAAGCGCCCAAGCCGCTGCTGCTGCCGCCGGGAACCGGTCCAGCGCTCGTCGAAGCAATGGGCGATCTGATCGAGGGTCTGCGCGAGCGGATGCCTCATCTGGTGGACGCTGACGATCTGGAGCGCTCGCATCGCAAGCTGTCGTCGGAAATGGAAGCGCGCAACAAGCAGATTCTGTCGGATCTGGAAAACACGGCGCGCACGCACGGCTTCGGGATTCGCACGGTGCAAGGTGCGGTTCAGACGTTTCCGATCCTGCACGGCAAGCCGCTGTCGGCGGAACAGTTCGATGTGCTCGACGAAAACACCAAGCGAGCGCTCCAAGGCGCTGCCGATCGTCTGACGCGCGAGGTGGAAAAGGCCGCGCGGCTGGTTCGGGCGCAAGGTGCGCGCTTTGATGCCGAGCACACGGCGGCGCTGGCACGGGCGGCGGCGCAGCTCATCCAAAAAGAGATGCGCGAGCTGTTCGATCGGTTTGCCAGTCTCTCGACGGATGTGGCGCGCTATCTGCGACGGGTTCGCCAAGCGCTGATCGACGACTGGGAAGACTTTCTGGAGCCCGAAGAGCACGATCACGAGCACGAAGGCGAATCGGAAGACAGCCTCGACGAGGGTGATCCCGAGCTGGCGACGCGGCTCAAGCGCTTCCAGATCAACCTGCTGACGACGCATCGTCCAGGCGAAGCAGCGCCAGTGATCTACGAAACGAACCCGACCTACGCGAACCTGTTTGGTCACTTGGAGCGTCGGGTGCGCTTTGGTGCGCTGCTGACCGACTTTATGCGGATTCGGCCCGGCTCGATGCACAAGTCGATCGGCGGCGTGCTGGTGCTGCGCGCGCAGGATCTGCTGACCGATCCGCTCATCTGGGAACGGATGAAGCGGGTGCTGCGCGAAAAGCGGATGGCGGTCGAAGATCCGGTCGGTCCGCTGGGAACGTATTCGACGACGCTGCGGCCCGGTCCGGTGCCGGTGGCGGTGCGCGTGGTGATGGTCGGCTCGGCGGAGCTTTACGATGCGCTGCGAGCGAGCGATCCCGACTTTGGCTCGCTGTTTCGCATCAAGGTCGAGGTCGATCCGGTCGTCCCTCGTACGCCGGAGACGCTGCGTGTGCTCGACGCAGTGCTGATGTCGTTTGCCAAAAAGCGCGGGCTGCCGCCGTTTGAGCGCTCGGCGCGGGCGAGGCTGCTCGATCTGTCGACGAGGCTGGCGGAAGATCGCGAAAAGCTGTCGCTGTGTCTGGAACCGCTCGATGAGACGGCGACCTTTGCGGTGGCGCAGGCGCGCTGTCGACTGATCGAACAGCCAGCGTCGGAAACAAAGCCGGTGCTGACGGTCACGGCGGCTGACATCGCGGGGGCTTGGCAAGAGCGACGGGAGCGACTGGCTTCCGAAGAGCGACACATTCGCGAGCTGACGCTGCGTGGTGAGGTGGCGCTCGATACCACCGGCATGCGCGTCGGTGTCGTCAACGGTCTATCGGTCTTTCACACCGGCGATGTCGAGTTCGGTCAGCCGATGCGCATCACTGCCGTCGTGGCGCTCGGACGGGAAGGCATTGTCGACGTGGAACGCGAAGCCCAGCTTGGTGGCGCGATTCACACCAAAGGCGTCGCGATCCTGCGTGGCTATCTGGCGCGGATGTTCGGTCAAGAGCGTCCGCTCAGCCTGCGCGCCCAGCTTGTCTTCGAGCAGAGCTACGGCGAAATCGACGGAGACAGCGCCAGCTCCAGCGAGCTGTTTGCGGTGCTCTCGGCGCTCGCCGACGTGGGCATCGATCAGAGCATTTCCGTCACCGGCAGCGTCAATCAGCTGGGTGAGATGCAGGCCATCGGCGGAGTCTGCGCCAAGATCGAAGGCTTCTTCGACCTGTGCAACGCGCGTGGACTCACCGGCAGCCAGGGCGTGATGATCCCGAAAGCCAACCTGCCGCACTTGGTGCTGCGTGAAGACGTGGCGCAAGCGATCGGGCGCGGACAGTTTCATCTGTACGCGATCTCGTCGGTGGCAGACGGAATCGAGATCCTCACCGGACTGCCCGCTGGTGATCGAGACAGCTCTGGTCGCTTCCCGGCGGCCAGCGTCTTTGGTCGCGTCGAGCGTCGCATCATCGAGATCGCCGAGCGTCTGCGTCAGGCCGAAGCCCACGGCTACGACGGCGGCATGGAAGGCATGGAAGACGGCGGCGCAGAAATCAGCGAAGGCGGCGAGTTCCGTCGGCTCTCACGCCCGCGCTTGCCCATCACCGCTCGTCGCTAACGCTGCGTCACAGGACGCGCTGGCTGCGGCTACTTTAGCTCCAGCAGCGTCCTGGCGTAGACCTCTTCTTTGCCGTTGATGAGCCGCGTGATCAGCACCTGATACTTGCCGCCTTCTTTGAAGCCCTGATCCGGTCGCAGATCGAGGTTCGACATCAGCACCTTGGTGTCCGCCGCCGTCCCAATTTCCGCAAAGTGAATCGGCTCGCGCGCTTGTCCCGGCTTGCTCGGCTGCGCTGCGTCGTAAAACACCACGTTCACCTTGCTGTCGCCCGCTGCTTTTTTCAGGTACGCGATAAAGAAGACCTTCCAGTTTTCCAGCTCGGGCTTCTTCGTCAGCACCTTGCGGGCCTCGGTCTTGAGGTCTTCTTGGAAGCTGTGAATCTTCGGGTTGAGCTGCCGTTCGGTGATGACGATGCTGCCCGCCGGTGGACCGGCCAGCGCCGATGTACAGGCCAGCATAGCCAGCGCACACACAATCGAACGAGTCTTTGCGGCAAACGAGGTGTGAGTCATCACAAGTTCCTTTCCTACTAGGTCCTGCTGATTTCTGGCGAATTTCGCTGATTTCTGGAAAATTCCGCCGATTTCAGGCGATTTCCGCTGAGTTCAGGTGCTGGACTGCGGGCCGGACGGCATCAGGTTCGACTGCTCTGCCAGCTTTCCGATCACGAGCTTGAGGTCGTCCCACACGCTCGCTTTGGCCGACGGCGTGCGCAACAGATACGCCGGGTGATAGGTCGGCATCACCGGCACGCCGTGCCAGTCACCGAACTGTCCGCGCAGACGACCGAGCGGCGCGGCGTTTTGCAGCAAAAACTGCGTCGGCGTGCGTCCCAGCGCGACGATGACACGCGGACGAAGCACCTCAAGCTGCGCGCGCACAAAGCCGCCACAGGCTGCGATCTCGTCGGCTTCGGGCGTGCGATTGCCGGGCGGACGACACTTGACGACGTTGGCGATGTAGACCTGCTCACGCGACAGACGCGCGCTCAGCTCGGGAAAGCCGAGCTTTTGCGCATGTTCGCCCATCGCTTTGATCATCTTGGACAGCAGATCTCCGGCGGCACCGACGAACGGCAGGCCGGTGCGATCTTCGTCAGCGCCTGGACCTTCACCCACAAACGCGAGCCACGGGGCCGGATTTCCTTCGCCAAAGACGAGCTGATTTCGTCCATGACAGAGGTTGCAGCGACGACAGTCTCCGATGAAGTCACGGATGACGCGCAGGCCGTTTTCGCCGGGGGACAGGCTGGCAAGCTCGGGATAGACGATCTCGCTTGGGCCTTTGGCCGTCGCGGAATCGGCAGCGGCGGGACGGACAGCGGTGCGAGGCGCAGCGGACTGCGGACGGGTTGCATAGCGCGAGGCATGCTCGACAGCGGCTCGGGCCAGCGCTGCGGGATCGTCGGACGGCGCAGACTCTGGGCTGGGCGCATTGGGATGAAACGCAGCCGCTGCGGGACGCTGGAAGGACGAAGGGGCTCCGCTGCGAGGCATGTCTGCGACGGGGGCCGATCGCGTCACTGGCGGGACGCTGCGGGCGGGACGCTGTGCCGGAAGGGGACAGCCATCGACCCCGCCGATGCGAAGCCAGTCCAGCCGAGCGCGAAGTGCGGACGTGATCTGGGAAAGCTCCGCGTGCAGGTCGTCGGTCGGTGCGGCCAAACGCGTTGGACTAGATCCTGTGCCGCCGGTGTGCCCGTCGCGTACGTCTGCTGTGGGCGGGTGTGGGAGCGCCATGGGCAGAGATACTAATGCAAATTCGAGGCTTGCGACGTATCTTGGGACTACTGCCCTCAGCTATCGGGCGCCGTGTTGGAGGATGCTATGGCGATCACCCAAGTGAAAGACATCATGACCGAAGTGGTAGAAGCACTTCGCGTCGGAGACAGCCTGGACCTGGCCGACCGCATCATGCGTGTTGGTCGTATTCGTCACCTGCCCGTCGTCGATGGCGATGAGCGCCTTGTTGGACTGGTGACGCACCGAACGCTGCTTGCGGCGTGGGTGAGCCACGGCAGCCCCGGAAGCGAGCGAGTTTCCGACGTCGCACGCGACATCCCGATCGAGATGGTGATGGTCAAAGACGTGCTGACGACGACGCCAGATGCTCCGGCTGCCGACGCGGCGCGGATCTTGGAACGGCACAAGTACGGCTGTCTGCCGGTGGTTTCTGGTGGCAAGCTGATGGGAATCCTGACCGAGGCGGACTTTCTGCGGTTTGCGCGTGTCCACCTCGAGCAAGAGTCTTCAGCGACGTAGCCTGGGCTGCTTAGCCGAGCTGCCGCGCGAGCACAAAGTACTGCGGCAGTGACTCTCCGTTTCGGGTGGCGTGACCGATCACGACATCGCGAGAGACGCGACGACAAAAGTCGTGCAGGTTCTTATAGACCAAGTTGGAAAAGCCGCGATCGTTGGGAACGACCTTGGGCCAGTCGGCGGGCACGTCGCTTGGGCTCGGTACTTTGGTGTAGTCAAACAGAAGCTCGCTGCCTGACTGCGTGATCTCGAAGTAGCCGGGGCCGGTGACGAAGCTCATCGACTGGAAGTTGAAGCCGAAGACCTGACCGCTGGCGCTGCGAACCAGGCGCTTTTCGAAGCTGCGGAACATCGGCAGGTTGTTGAGTCCCGCGCAGATCAGCGTCTTTCCGACAGGCAGCGACGATGGAACAAAGTCGGCAAGCTGAAGCGGCGGCGCGCTCTCACAGCGATCGTACAGCGCACCCAAGGCTTTGCGCGACAGCGAGCGAACTTCGCGAACACGACCGGCATCATCCAGTCCGTCGAGAAACGCCGCAAGTGCCGTCGGATCTGCGCCCGCTCCAATCAGCAGTTCCAGATCCTGGTTGGCGGCGGGATGTTGGCTGTTCATGTCAGGTTCCTATCGGTGAAGAGCAGTTATTCGACGGTGACGGACTTGGCCAAGTTGCGTGGCTGATCGACGTCGGTGCCTTTGAAGTCCGCGACGTAGTAGGCAAACAGCTGGAGCGGCACGACGGTGATGATCGGCGCGAGCAGCGGATGCACCGCCGGAACCTCGACGACGTGATCGGCCAGCGTGCGCAGCGAGTGATCTCCCTCGGTGGTGATCGCAATGACGTGACCGCCGCGCGCTTTGACTTCCGACAGGTTGGACAGCACTTTTTCGTAGCCACCGTCGTGCGGCGCCAGCACCAGCACCGGCAAGCCTTCGTCGATGAGCGCGATCGGACCGTGCTTCATCTCGCCCGCCGCGTAGCCTTCGGCGTGGATGTACGAGATCTCTTTGAGCTTGAGCGCACCCTCGAGCGCAATCGGGAACTGCGGCCCGCGTCCCAGGTACAGCATGTCTCGACAGTGACCGTAGGTTCGCGCCAGCTGATGAAGCTGCTCTGCCGTCTGAAGAACCTGCGTCAGCTTGGCGGGCAGCGACGTCAGATCGTGAACGAATGCCTGCGCGGCTTCTTCGGAAAGCTGACCACTGCGTCGTCCCAGGTGCAGCGCGAGCAGCGCCAGCGCGACAAGCTGCGTGGTAAAGGCCTTCGTCGACGCGACGCCGATTTCCGGTCCTGCGTGCGTATACAGCGAGTGCTGTGCCGTGCGCGGAATCGACGAATCGACGACGTTGGCGATCGAAAAGATCTGCGCGCCTTTCTTTTGCGCTTCACGAATTGCGGCCAGCGTATCGGCGGTTTCTCCCGACTGAGACACCGCAACCACCAGATCGCCCGACGAGACGATCGGATCGCGATAACGGAACTCCGACGCCAGATCGACTTCCACCGGGATGCGCGCCAGCGCTTCAATCAGGTACTTTCCGACGAGCGACGCATGAAACGAAGTGCCGCAAGCCAGGATAAACAGCCGCTTTACCTTGCTTGGATCGATCTCGTATCCGTCGAGAAGTGCATCCGCTGGCGTGTGTGAAAGTCGTCCGCGCAGCGTATCGGTGACGGCGCGTGGCTGCTCGTAGATTTCCTTGAGCATGAAGTGCTTGTAGCCCGCCTTTTCAGCGGCGAGCAGCGACCAGGTGATGACGCGCTCGGCGCGCTTTCGTTCCACCCCGTCGAGACCGATGATGCGAACCTTGTCTCGCGTGAGCTGCGCCAGATCGCCTTCTTCGAGGAAAATCACCCGTCGGGTATGCGGCAGCAGCGCCGGTACGTCCGATGCGATCAGGTTTTCTCCGTCGCCAAGTCCGAGCACCAGCGGCGATGCGCTCTTGGCACAGACCACTTCGTCGGGCGTATCGGTACACAGAACCACCACCGCGTACGCGCCTTCGAGCTGTTTGAGCGCTCGCTGCGTCGCCGTCAGCAGTCGATCCGGCCCCGGCGCAACCTGCTGAAGCTCTTCCCAGATCATGTGCGCGATGATCTCGGTGTCCGTTTCCGACGAAAACGTGTGTCCGCGCTGGCTGAGCGACTGCTTGAGCGACAGATAGTTTTCGATGATGCCGTTGTGAACCACCGCGACCGACGCAAAGCGATGCGGGTGCGCGTTTTCGTCTGACGGACGACCGTGAGTCGCCCAGCGTGTGTGTCCGATTCCGACGTGGCCTTGCGGCATTCCGCCGGCAAGCTGACCTTCCAGCTCACTGAGCTTGCCTCGACAGCGCACAATCTGGAGATCGCGTGCCTCGTCGGGATTGTTGGGGCTCTTGATGACCGCGACACCTGCCGAGTCATAGCCACGATATTCGAGTCGACGCAGGCCTTCGACCAGCAGCGTCGTTACTTGCTTGGGTCCGATGTATCCGATGATTCCGCACATGGTTTTTTTGATTTTGCGCGCACCGCGTTGCCGGTGCAAATGAGCTTTTGATACCCTATGGGATTATGAGCATACAGGTCCTTTACCAGTCTCTCTCCATCGCTAAGGAGCCGCGCTTCCGACTTCAGGACGGCGGCTTGTTCATTGAGCTGGACAGCCCGATGCCGGTGGCGACCGCGCTGTCGGTTCACGCGGGTGAGCACAGCCTGCAAGGCAAAGTACGACGGGTGAAAGAAGGCGCAGGCGCTGGCATGCTGGTGGTGCCCGTCGAAGCGACCAAGCTGCCGCGCTGGCTGCTCGGTCTGGGCGCGGAAGTCGGTGCCGGTGTCGAGTTTGAGCCCGAGCCCGCGCCGCCGCCTCCTCCCGTCGTCGAGGTGAAGCCTGAGCCTGTCGTCGAGGTGAAGCCTGAGCCTGTCGTCGAGGTGAAGCCTGAGCCTGTCGTCGAAGCGAAAGCCGAGCCTGTCGTCGAAGTGAAGCCTGCGGAAGCGCCGGTGGAAGCGGCTCCGTCGAAGCAGACTCCTGCCGAAGCGGCTGCGTCGGGCGAAGACGAAGACGAGTCGTCGGAAAAGCCCAAGGCCGGTGAAAAGAAGACTGCCGCCAAGACCGCCGCCAAGAAGAAGAAGCCCCGTCGCTAACGCTCGATTTCTCGTCGGAAAACCTGCTGATCGGTGCTCGTCGTGTGCTCCGCTGCTGCTGTGACGGCGGTTTCTTCGTCGTCGGTCAAAGCGCTTTTCTCTGAAGGTCAAACTTTGCTAGCGTGCGCCGGTCGCTTGGCGACGTGAGCCACTTTCAGGGAGTCCGTTTATGCGCTTTCGCAGAGAGCATCGCATCGAGGTTTCAGCCAGCCGCGTGATCGAGCTTTCTCTCGATCCGTCCTTCATGAAGCGTCTCAACATCGAGGCGATGCATGTCCAGCAGTATGAGTCGCTGTCGCGCGACGTCGGTCCGGGCTCGATCACGCTCAAGAACCGCATCACGCCGCAGGACAACATGCCGGGCTTTATCAAAAAGCTCGTCGGTGGCGGCTTCAGTTACGAAGAAACGGTGACGCATCAAACGGGATCGGACTCGGTGTCGGCGGTGATGGTTCCGTCGGTGATGCGTGACAAGCTGAAGATGGGCTACACGATGCAGGTGATTCCCGTCGGTGAAAACGCCTGTCGTCGCATCATGGACTGGGACATCGAGGTCAAGGTCTTCGGGCTCGGTGGTCAGATCGAAAAGTTCGCCGCTGCCGAGGTCGAGCGCGGTCTGGAGTCGTCAGCGGGCTTTCTGAACAAGCACGGCGCAGCGACGTAATTGCCCTGGCTGGTGTGTACGGTCGGCGTCGTCTGACCGCTTGGCTCCGGTAAGTCCCTGAGCAGCCAGGGAAAAGTCCCATCGAGTTCACGGCTTACGTGTGCGACGGGATTCGTTGTTACCTTGCTGTTTCAATCGAAACTAAAATGAAGGCTTCTCTGCACGAGCCGCTGACGAGCGTCGTCGGTCGGTGGTGCGGACACTTTGCGCTTACTTTCGGGGGAGGGTTAGGCCATGAAGTGTTCTTCTCGCGTCCTTGGCAGCGTGCTGGGCCTTTTGAGCTTGGCGCTGACGAGCGGGCTTGCGGGCTGCTCGGGTGGTACCACCAGCGGTGAGGTCGATGCAGGCTCGACACCAAGCGAAGACCTGACGTTTACCGGGCCGTTTCCGTTTATCACCGAGTTTTTGGCCAAAAATCAGGCCGGGCTCACCGACGAAGATGGCGCAACGTCCGACTGGATCGAGATCTACAACCCTGGCAGCCAGCCGTTTGACCTGTCCGGCTACCACCTAACCGATAGCAAGACCAAGGCCGATCGCTGGACCTTTCCGACGGGAACTGTGATGGCTCCCGGCAGCTACTTGGTGGTGTTCGCGAGCGGTAAGAATCGCGCCGTCGCTGGCAAGCCGCTGCACACCAACTTCAGCCTCTCGGGCGGAGAGCTGGGCGGAAGCTGCTCGACGCAGGGCGGAGAATACCTGGCACTGACGGGCCGAGGCGGCGATCCACTGCCTCCGGTGTGGAGCCCGTATCCCGGTCAAGCCACCGACGTATCGTATGGACTGCTGACGACGGCGACCGATTCCGCGACGGCGCACTTTGGCAAGCCGACACCGGGCGCACCAAATGATCCATCGTCGGCGCTGGCTGAGCGCGTTCGCTTTGGTCCAGCGAGCCGCACGTTTGCATCGGGAACGCCACTTCCGGTGACACTTTCGGTCAGCTCGCAGACGGCGCAGGTTCGCTACACCACCAATCGCTCGCGTCCGATTGGCGTCGCGGGCACGGCGGGAACCTTTGTCGCGGATGCGACCACCGATGTGGCGACGTGGACGGCGCATGGACTAAAGACCGGCGATCAGGTTCGCGTCTCGGGTCCGGCACCGCTTGTCGTCGGAATGAACTACTTTGTGCAGGCGCTGACGGCGGATACGTTCAAGCTGACGATCGAGCCCGGCGGACCGGCGATCGATCTGACCGCGAGCGGATCGTTTGAGCTGCGTCGGGATGCCGCTACGGGCACCGCAGCAGCGACGGACTTCATCACGACATCGATGGTTCACTCGTTCTTTGGCGGCGATCCGGTGCAGGTCAAGAGCACGGGCACGCTGCCGGGCGGACTGTCCGCGACGACGACGTATTACATCGTGCCGGGGACGACCAACACCTTCCGGCTGTCGACGTCGCCGACGCTTACGCCGGTGGTGGACATCCTCGATGCGGGAACGGGAACGCTTCAGGTCTATCGCACACCATCGCCGCTCTACACAAATCCGATCAATGTGTCGGTGAACACGCGGATTCGCGCGCGCGCGTTTGAGCCAGGTCGTCCCGACGGACCGCTCGTGGGAGAGATGTACTTTGCGCTGGATCCGGCGGCGCTGGCGTTTACGTCGAACCTGCCGGTGGTGCTGTCGCATACCTGGAACACGGCGATGGCGAACAATACGCCGGTCGAAGGCGTGGTGATGGTGTTCGAGCCCAAAGCGCCGGACAACCTGACGCGGCTGTCGAACCTGCCGGACTTGGTGGCGCCGGGATCGCTGGAGCGTCGTGGATCGTCGACGGCGGGTGATCCCAAGTTTTCGATGGCGCTGGAGCTTCAGGACGAAAACGGAATCGATCAGGACTGTAGTCCGTTTGGGATGCCGGCTCACTCGGACTGGGTGATGCACGCGCCGTATCAGTTCGATCGATCGATGATTCACAACGACCTGATCTATCGAACCAGCAACGACATGGGACGCTACGCGGTTCGCACCAAGCTGATCGAGCACATCCACAACGAGCAGTCGATGCCCGACACGTTTGAGGGCGCGATCACCGGCGTCGATTACTTCGGCGTCTACAGCTTCATGGAAAAGATCACGCGCGGCAGCAGTCGCGTCGATGTCGAAAACCTGACGATCGCGGACAACGCGCTGCCAAACATCGCGGGCGGCTACATGTTCAAGGCGGATCGGCTCGATTCGGGAGAAGTCGGCATCACACCGCTGGCGGGACAGAGCTTTGGCAACGCAGGCACCGGCGGTCCGGGCGCCAACGTGCTGGCGTGGGTGAATCCGCGCGAGGTGTCCCCGGACCCGTTCAAGCGCGTGACGCCGACCCAGCGCGACTGGTTTCGAGGTCACTTGGGCGATGCGTGGGCGACGCTGAGCGGCCCGATGTCGACCGATCCGGTAAACGGCTACGCGAAGTACTGGGATGTCGGGGCGATGATCGATCACCACATCATCAACACCGCGACGAAGAATGCCGATGCGCTGCGGCTTAGCTCGTACTGGCACAAGCCGCGAATGGGCAAGCTGACGGCTGGGCCGATCTGGGACTTTGATCGCGCGCAAGGCTCGACGGACGGACGCGACTTCGACTGGGGAACGTGGACCGGCGGCGGCACCGACTTCTTTACCTACCCTTGGTACAAAGAGATGCTGGCCGACCAGAACTTCTGGCAAGCGTGGATCGATCGCTACACGCAGCTTCGGCAAGGACCACTTTCGACGGCGGCGATGAACGCGCGAATCGATGACTTGGTCGGTCAGCTCAATCCGGGCAACGGAACCGACACTCCTGCGAAGCGTACCGTGCAGCGCTGGACGGCGAGCGCACCGCGTGCTTCGGGCAGCAACACCGCAATCACCAACATGCTGTTTAACGGTCAGTATGTCGGAGAGATCGCGTGGCTGAAGTACTGGTGGGACAAGCGGCTGACGTTTATGGAAAGTCAGTTTGTGCGTCCTGCGGTGGCGAGCGTTCCGGCGGGCAAGGTGACGGCGGGAACGATGGTGACGCTCAGCTCTCCCAGTCAGTCGCTGCCCGGTGTGAAGATCTACTACACAACCAACGGAGTCGATCCGCGCGGACGGACACCGGGACCGCTGCTGGCAACGGGCGCGGTGGAATACACCGGACCGATCACGATCAACGCGAACACGGTGATCACGGTACGAACCTACAATCCTGCGGCTCCTGCGGCTCCGGTGGCTCCTGCGGCAACGGGCTGGAGCGCTCCGACCGTACTGGCGTACACGCTGTAGCGTAACCGATTCCTGTTCCTGTTTCACTTCTACGGAGCGTTCGCTGGGACTCTCTTTGCATGCAGAACAGAGACCATCCCAAGACGTAACAGAGTTCTTCCCAAGACGTAACAGAGACCATCCCAAGACGTAACAGAGACGCTACGTAGACGGCGCGCTTTGCTTGTGGGCAGCTTGTCCCAGCGCAACGAGCGCCGCGTAGATGAGCGCAGCCGGAGCCGCCAGTGGTTCCAGCGATTTTTCGCCATTTTCCGACGGAAACACTGTCCACAGCAGATAGTCTTCGGGATGCACCCAACCGAACGGAAGAAAGCGGAAGCGCTCTAGCTTGGCACTGTGTCCGTTTGGCTGATCGAAAAGCAGCGGTTCATCATCGGCATCATCCCGCGCGAGCACTGGCGTGACATCCAGGCCTTCTTCCAGCGGCTTTCCGTAGCGCGAAAACACAGCGGACAGCGCCGTCATGGGAATCGGTAACGGAGCCTGCTGGTCGACGGGACTCCACAGCGCAAGTCCCTGATCGGTCATGATCAGAAACGAGTCTGTCACTTCCCCTTTTTTATCTCGGTGCGCGTAGATACGGAAGCGATAGTGAATGCGTTCGGACTGCATGGATTAGAACTGAAGCTCGACGGAAATGCTGGGTGGATGCAGCAGGTGCTTTTTCACAGAGCAGGCATTGATGGCGGCCACCAGTCCTTCGTGATGTTCTGGCGGAAAGGAAGTCGGAACGGTGACGTGCAGCAGAATCTGTGTGACCAGGCGAGTCTGCTCATCGCGAACCATCGTCTGAACGATCTCAATTCCTTCGCTGGGAAGGTGGCGCGTCTGGCAGTAGGACTGCACAAAGAAGCCCGCGCAGGTTGCAATCGAAGCCAAAAACAGATCAAACGGCGACGGAGCGCTGCCTTCTCCGCCTGACTTGAACGGCTGGTCGGTCAGGACCTCGAAGCCATCAAAGTGTCCCGATACCTTCTTCTGTCCACGTAGCGCCACGCGAATTTCCATCGATCAGATGCTCCTTCTTTTCGCTCTTACGTTCGGTATTTGTGATGCGCGCGTCAAGGCCTGACACAGATGAGTGCGTCATTCGTTCGGGAAGTGCGGCGAAGAAACGCAGGATTTCTGCTAGGGACCGCGCAAAGTGAGCGATAGGATGCCGACAAAACAAGAGGTGAGTCATGGACGGAATGCGCCCACACATGCTCGGTTCGCCGCGTCGCGTGCGCGGATGGGTTGGCCTTCTTGCGTCGCTGTCGCTGCTGTGGATTGGCTGCTCAAGCAAAGTGGTGCCTGGTCCTGATTCGACCGCGAGCGAGGATCTGGCAGATCCGATTCCGGCTCCTGTGGATCTGTCGTTTCCTGTGAATGACCTTGCGCAGCCTCCGTCCGATCTGAAAATGCCAGAGGATCTGGGCAAGCCGGTTGGATCAAGCTGCACGACAGATGGCGATTGTCTGAGCGGTGCGTGTCGCAAAGTAGGCACTTCAGGAAGCTTACTGTGCGTCGGAACATGCAAGACCCAGCGCGACTGTGATTCCCTTCCCGGTCAGGTCACTTGTCAGCCCGAGCGCGTGGGCGATGCGCAAGGACTGTGCGTTCCGCCCAGCGCAAGTCACTGCGCAAGCTGTGACAAAGATGCAGACTGCGGAACGATGACAGAGCGCTGTCTGCAAGCACCCGGAGATGTCGCGCCTGCGTGTCACTTGGACTGTTCTCTGTCCGATTCGGTGTGTCCGTCCGATTATGAATGTCAAGCCATCACCGACGGAGCCGTCGCGCGCAAGCTGTGCGTTCCCAAGACCAAGCTGTGTCTGGATTCCTTGGGTGGATACTGTGATCGCGTGGCGCTTCCGCAGAGCTGCGCACGCAAAAATACAGCCGGTCAGTGCATCGGACAGAGAGCCTGTCTCACTGGTGGTCGCTACGATCGCTGTGCGGCCTCCGTCCCTCAGTTTAAGCGCTGCGGAGACATGGATCCGCCAGGCTGCACGCTGGCACTGGCATCCGATGCGATCGGGACCAAGCAGAACTGCGCGCGCTGCGGCAACGCTTGTGGAAGTGAGGAAGACTGCTGCGCAGGAAGCTGCAAAAAGCTAAACACAGCGACGGACTGCGGAGCCTGCGGAAAGTCCTGCGCGATGGGAAGTGGCTGCTGCGCAGGAAGCTGTACGCAGCTCGATACGGTGTCAAACTGCGGCGCGTGCGGCACTGTCTGTCCGGGCATGGGACAGCCCACCAGCGACGTGTTTTGTGATGCGAGCAAGCTCCCTGCTTCGTGCGGAATGACCTGTCGCGGTGACAACTATGATGTCGATGTCAGCGCGGCCAATGGCTGTGAAGTGCTGGATGTGACACCGCCCGGACATACCCAATCGACTGCATCCAGCCGAGGCAGCAGAGACTGTTTTGACACTGCCAGTCGCGACTCCTTTTCATCGGCGGTTCCGTCGGATTTGCGTGAACACAAGAACCCTCCGGTGGTGGGATTTTCCGGCAGGGTCGGTGCGGCCCCGGACTACTGGGTGGTGCGCGCAACGGGCGGTACGTTCTGTCAAAACGACTATGAAGTGACATTTTCCACGACGGGTGGCAGCGCGATGATGACC
>CALMML010000152.1 GCA_937868485.1 uncultured Myxococcales bacterium
CTGTCCATTGATGAAGAGCTGGGCAAGCTGCCTGCGGATGAGCGTCAAGCGCTGGATGCAATCGCGTCTGCGGCAGGTGTAGCGGCCAATCAGCTTCGTCCCGTTGGTCCGGGCGTTTTGGAATACAACCCCAAAGCGGTTGCCATCTCGGAAGGTCATATCGTCGAGCTGCGCATCGCGGATGCTCCGATTCAAAACCTGGATGCCATCAGTCGCTTGGTCGGGCTGCGCGCGCTGTGGCTGGATGGAACGCAGCTCGCATCGCTCAAAGGCATTGGCTCGCTGTCGGCGCTCAAGACGCTGAATGTGAGTCGTACGCCGCTTCAGTCTGCCGCCGAGCTTGCCGGACATCCTGCGCTGGTTCGGGTGAACCTGTCGAAGTGTGCGCTGTCATCGGTGGCTGAGCTACGCGATCTGCCGAACCTGACCACGCTCGATCTCGGTGGCAACAAGCTCACGGATGTGTCTGCGCTGACATCGCTGCCACAGCTTTCGGAGCTGGATCTGACGGGCAATCCACTGACTGCGCTTCCGTCGCCGGTTCCGTCGCGCTGGAAGGTGAAGTCTGATGTGGCGGCGGCGGCTCCACCTGAGAGCAGCGTCGCAAAGCCCGCCAACTGGGTCGATCATAGACCGAATGCCAAAGGCGAAGCGCAGAAGCTGAGCTTTAAGGGCTACGTCAGCCCGAAAGCCGATACCTCCGTCGATGGCCAGATCGACTCGCTCAAAGGTGGGGTGCTTGTCTCTGGCATTGCCAGTGTGGGCAAAGCGAGCGGCGACAACATGCGGCTAGAGATCGAAGTCCAAAGCGGACGAGTGCGCGGATATCTGGCTCACTCTTTTTCCGACAGCACTGCGCCGCTCGGTCGTCGTCATGGCTATGTGTTTGGAGAAGCAACACCCGGCAAGCCCGGATACGTGGTGGGAATGCTGCCGCAGCTCCCCGGGTATAATCAGAATCAGTCGTTTGAGTTTGTGATGGAGAGCATGGATGGCGAAGCGACCGGAATCACCTTCAAGCTGCACCGCAATCCTGCTGCAAGCTCGGTGAACAAGTCGGCCAACTGGGTGGATAAGCTCCCGAAGCCCACGGTTGATCCGAAGCTCGGATCAATCTCTGGAATGGTGACCAACAAGACGTGGGAAGTCACTGGATCGGTGCCGGTGCTCAGCGGTGTTGCGAAGATCAATCGCATTCCCGGCATTGAAGAGGCTGCCGGTGGTGACACGACGCTGGAACTAGAAGTAGATCACGGTCAGGTTCGTGCGTACTTGGAAAGTGCGATTGCCGATCCCAGCTCGCTGCTTGGCAGGAAAGTTGGCTACATCTACGTCGATGCCGCGCCAGGAAAGCCGGGAAAGCTGGTGGGAACGCTGCGCTCGTTTGGACCAGGAAACTACGGGATGGCGCGCGCGTATGAGCTGACGGTAGAGAGCATCGGTGGGGAAGCCAGCGGCATTCGCTACAAGCTCTACCACCGATAAGCACGGTCCTGCTTGGACGCTTAGCTCACCTTCGAGACGCGCTTTTGTCCGGCTTCCGCCAGGTACTCTTCCCACTTGCGAATCGTCAGCTGCTGAAAGTGATTCACGGCGGGGTTTAGCTCCGCCAGCTGCTCGTCGAAGTAGGTGTTGTAGCCTTCCTGCTCGGCTTCCACCGCGATTCCGTCTTCGTTGAGCAGCGGTCGGATATGCAGTTCCTTTGCAACATCCAGCACGCGCTGCAGCACCTTGGTCGGAATGTCGAGGTTGATGATCGGCACCTTCAGCCCCGCAAAGTAGAACAGGAAGAAGCCGCGCGTGGTCTGCTCATCGATCGGCAGAACGAACAGGTGATGCTTGATCTTGCCGTCGGTGTTCGACCACTGAAACGGATACTCGTAGCAGAGATCCATGTGGTCGGTGTTGATGCCCTTGCGATCCACGAACATGCCGGAAATCCGTCCGCCGCCGACCTTGGTGTCGTAGCTGACGTAGACCTTGTCTCCGACGGGTTCGAGCTTGGTGAGCTTGGCATCGGAAAACGGACGGAACTTGCGGTGCAGATACGCGTGGGTGAAGTCGCTGACGTTGTCGATGATCATCGAGTGATGCGCTTTCCACGTCGCATCGATCGACACCACGCCCCACGGATTCGGACCTTCTAGCTCCGGGATCTCGGGAATCTTGTGAACGTCCTTCATCTCGGGATTGCCAGGGAACACCCAGATGAGTCCGTACCGCTCTTGAACCGGAAAGGCTCCGACGCGGATGTGCGGGAACGGCTTGCCAAACAGATCGTGCGGAACCGACACGAGCTTGCCGTCGCAGCCGAACTCCCAGCCGTGATACATGCAGACGAGGTTGCAGCCCTTGACCTCGCCCATTGACAGCTTGAGCTGACGGTGCGCGCAGCGATCTTCAATCGCTTGAACCTTGCCGCTGTGATCGCGATACACCGCAATCGAGCGACCCCAAAACTTGGTCTCTTTGACTTCGCCGGGCTTGAGGTTTTTCGACTGTTCGACCGGATACCAGTAATCGGGATGCAGTCCGGCGGCGCGGACTTTTTGGCGGCGGTTCTTGGCTTCCAGAAAGCCAGGAGCCCCGCTGGGGTTGGGACGTGTGTCGAAGCGAATCATGGGAAACTCCTAAGACGTGAGAGGAGTGTGAATGGCGCCGCGCTTCACGAAGAACTCGTACGCATCGCGGCAAGCGCGCTCCACCGAGGTGGGCTGATACCCAAGCTCGGTCTTGGCTTTGGTGAGGTCGGCGTGACGGTTGAGTGCAAGCAGACGAACCGCTCCCGGCGTCAGTCGCTGCGGGAAGCTCGGTGCCACGTACGACAGAATCGGACTGACCACTTCAGCGACGGCACCCATCAGCGTGATGGGCACTCTCAGACGCGGCCCCGGACGACCCGTGATGCGCTCCCACAGCTGCATCATCTCGGGCAGGCTCAGAAACTCCGTCGAAAAGACATACTTTTCACCGCGACGACCCTTGTTCATCGTCAGGATGTGTCCTTCGACGAGATCATCGACGGAAACGAACTCGAAGCCGCCTTCGACGTAGGCGTGCAGCTTTCCGTTCGCAAAGTCACACAGCGCGCGGCCCATCCGTGACGGCTTGTAGTCGTGGGGTCCCAAGATCGCGCACGACGTGGCAATCACCACATCGACGCCACGGTTGGCGGCGCTCAGACACTCTAGCTCGACGAAGGTCTTCGACGCTTCGTACGGCATCATCCGCTCAAACGGATAGATGCGCATCTCTTCGGTGCTCGGCAGCGACGGATTGTCGTGGTTATAGCCGACGGCGCTGAAGCTGCCGGTGACGCAGGTGCGCTCGACGTCGAACTTCTTGGCCGCCGCGAGGATGTTGCGCGTGCCGATGACGTTGCAGTCGTAGATTTCGCGCTTGTGGGCGGCGTTGCCAAAGATCGTCGATACCTTGGCGGCGGCGTGGAAGATGCGTCGGCAGCCGTTGACCGCACGATCGACGGACTCTGCATCGCGGAGATCGCCGTAGATTCGCTCACAGTCCACACCGTCGATGGCTGCGTTGTCGCTGCCGGGACGAATCAGGACGCGGACTTGATAACCCTCGGTGACGAGACGGCGAAGGAGGTTGGCTCCCAAGTGGCCGCTGGCACCGGTCAAAAGGACTTTTCCTGCGGACGTGCCGCTGGTGGATACGGAACTCATGTCGGGGCTCCTTGCAAAAGCGGCTACTTGTAACAAGCGGATGAGTGGGAAGCAATGAGCAGTAACGCACTCAAATCCCGTCGGATGTGCGGATGCGCACAGGGTGACGAAATAAGAGGCATTTCATCTGCTTCATATTGAAATAAGAGGCATGGAAAAGTCCTCTTATTGCGCAGGAAGTCTGGGGGCGCTGCTTATCCGAGAACCGGCAAGCGATTGGGCTTCTGTCGTCCAGCGCGCGGATCGTTTTCCGCCGCAAGCTGACCACATGCGGCGTCGATGTCGATGCCTCGGGTCTTGCGCGTATAGGTCGTAAAGCCAAGCTTCATGCACTCGGCTTGGAAGGCGAGCACCGCGCTGCGTTCCGGTCGCTTGTACGGCGCTTGCGGATGCGGATTCCACGGAATCAGGTTGAGCTTGCAGGGAATGCCACGCAGAAGCTCGGGCAGCCGTCGCGCATCGTCGAGCGTGTCGTTTACGCCACCGAGCAGCACGTATTCCATCGTGATGCGCTGTCGTCGCTCCAGCGGAAACCGTCGCAGCGCACTGAGCAGCATCTTGAGCGGATAGCGCTTGTTGATGGGCATGATCACATCGCGCACTTCATCCGTCGTCGCATTGAGCGACACCGCCAGGTTCACCGGCAGACCTTCCTGCGCCAGCTTTTCAATCGCCGGAACAAGTC
This sequence comes from uncultured Myxococcales bacterium, assembly GCA_937868485.1. GTDB lineage: Bacteria > Myxococcota_A > Polyangia > Palsa-1104 > JAEUJZ01 > JAEUKA01. The sequence continues at coordinate 4,372 of CALMML010000152.1, forward strand.
CCGACGTAGACACCGTGATGCGCCGACGCGAAAAGCCTCGTCCGAGCGGATGCAGCAGGATCTTCAGCGCTTTGGTCAGGTTGTCGAAGTTGTGCAGCGGCTCGCCCATTCCCATAAAGACCAGGTTCGTCACCTGATCACCGCCAGCAATCCGCGTTGGATCGTCGGAAGGAAGCGATCGCAGCAGCGCTTCGGCTTGATAGACCTGGCTGACGATTTCACCGGCGGACAGGTTGCGACCAAAGCCAAGCTTTGCCGTCGCACAGAAGTCACAGTCGATCGCACAGCCAACCTGCGAGGACACACACTGCGTCAGCTTTTTGCGTTCCCAGCTTGGCTCGTCTTCGTCGTCATCGTACGCATCCGGGCCCTTTTCGCTGGATGCCATGCCGGACATCACATCGCGGGCATCATCGTCGGGAATCAGCACGCTTTCGATCAGTCGATCGTCTGCGGTCTTGAGCCGCAGCTTGCGCGTTCCATCGACCGAGAGCTGCACTTTGTCGATGGACAGCTCGGCGACGCGAACCAGGTTTTCAGCGCGCAGGCGCTCTCGCAGCTTGCGGCTGACATCGGTCATTTGATCCAGGTCGGTGACGCCTCGCGCGTGAACCCAGCGGAACAGCTGCTCGCCGCGATAGCGCTTTTCACCGAGCTTTTGCATAAGCTCGGTCAGATCGTCATAGGTCTGATTGCGCAGCTCGATCGGCGCGTCAGCGAGGGCAGGGGAATCCGAGAGAGGGGAAGTCGATGGCGAATCAAGGCTCATTTCGGGCGCAGTCTATCCCGAAATCTTGAAATTGCGCCTAGAGCTGACGTTGCGTGAGAAAACGTGGCGGACTTAGCGAAGCAGGACCGCTGCGGCAATTCCGCCCAGGCACAGCATGATGACAATGAGCGAGACGATGACGATCACCTTGCTCTTGTTGCCGGATCCTTGGGCTGCGGCGATCTGTTCTTTGCTGGCCGTGGACATCGGTACTGTCGCTGCGGCGCTCGGGAGCACCAGCCCAGCCGGTGCGGGCGCTTTGATCAGCGTCTGTGCGAGTCGTGGCGGAATGGCGGAAGCAGAGCCCGACGAAGCCGCCGGATTGGCCGCTTTGGGAGGATTCGGTGCGCTTGCGCTTTGGGCTGGCGTGGTGGCCGATGACGAGGCTGCCGCGCGCGGTGGATTCGAGGGCGCTTTGTTTGCTCCCGTTGGCCAGTCCGCGTTCTTGGACACATCCGCAGCGCCGGTTACGTCAAACTGTCCGTCGGACTGTCCTTTGAACACGGGCGCTTCGGCGGCTTTTTCTTCGCCAAACGCGGGACGCATCACAATGCGGAAGGTTCCATCCGTCCAGCCGTTGAGCTTGGACATGGCGGCGATGGCGCTCTCGCTCTGACCGGCGATGACAGCGCTTTCTGCCTTGCCGAGTGTGAAGCGAACCTGCGCAACCTCTCCCGTCGAACGAAGTAGCTCGACGTCGGATGAGAGCTGGTTGTCGGCGCACAGCTTGTAGATGGCTGTCACCTGTCCCGCGCGGAGCGATCCGGTCAGCTCAATGCCGTGCGTCAGCCGACCTTTCCAGTCGGGAATGCGCTGCTCGACAATGAACTCGCCGTTCGTCCACAGCGGCAGCGACCGCGTGCCCTGATCGCCTTCGTTTTCGATCGGTTCGCCACCGATCCAGGTCAAATCCAGCGCTTGTTCACCTTGCTGAAGCCGCATGTTGCCGGTGAGCCGGATGCGCTGACAGCGCTCGTACAGCTGCCGAATGCTTGTTTCCTTGAGTGACCCGGTCCAGCGATAAGCGCCCTGCGCAGATGAAGCTAGCGACATGAAAAGACAACCCCAAGAGAGCTTACCGCTATCGCTTTGACCGGGTCAATTGCTCGCGCGTCGCAATTTCGGGGCCTTTCCGACGGAGGGAAGTCCGCTACACCTGCTCACATTGCCTCTTGCACCACCAGGGACAGTTTCGCTATGAACGGAGCCTTGCGTGCCCGAGTGGGTGCGGAAAAAGTCGAACAACTATCGGAGGTCTTGGTTATGGCTCGATTCACCCACGTCCGAGGACTGTTTCTGGGAGCAAGCTGTGGTCTCGCACTGTTGGCGCTGGGCGCTGGCTGCGGTGGCAGCGACGAAACCATGGACCCGAACCAGATGATGGCTCCGGTCTGTACCTCTTCGATGGTCACTGGAACCGACAACAAGGCTGCGACGGATGCGCTCAAGCTGCCGGGTGTCAGTGGCAACAAAACCTACGTGTATGACTTTGACGGCGACCTGCGTCAGGAAAACCAGCTCAAGAACCTGATCAACACCATCGCGCTGTCGGGCCTGGACATTCAGGGCTCGGTGAACAAGGCGGTGACTGCGGGTGAGGCGATCGTGCTGATGACGGTGAAGACGCCGGATGTGACCAAGGCGGACTGCGTGTCGGTGACGATGGGCCTTGCGAAGGCTCCGGCAGCGATGGCTCCGGCGCCAAAGTTTGATGGCTCCGATACGTTTACGGCTGCGACGGACATCGTTCCGGTGACGCTGTACGGCAAGATCGATGGCGGCAAGCTGAGCACGCTGGCGTCGAAGGATCAGAAGCCGGCCAATGAGCAGAAGATCGAAATCCGTCTGCCTCTCGGTGGTGGGATGGAGCTTCCGCTGGCACTGCGTGGCGCGCACATCGAAGGCACGGTGGTCAAAGATGGCAGCGTGCTTCGTGTGAAGGATGGCGTGCTGCACGGCGTGCTGGCGCAAAAGGACATCGATACCAAGATTGTTCCGCTCGTGGCGACGCTGCTGTCGGACATGATCAACAAGGATCCGATGGGCGACACCGCCAAGACGATCATTGGTCTGTTTGAAAACCAGAGCGATCCCGTCACCAAGACCAAGTGCATGGTGGCCAAGGACTGCTGCAAGACCAACGCGGCGACCTGCAAGATCCTCCCCGAAGAGGTCAAGAACTCGGCGGTCGGTGGCGTGCTGAACTCGGATGTGCAAGCGTTCGACGACAACGGCAACTGGGCACCGGTCGCGGGCGGCAAGAAGTACAACGGCATGTCGGTCGGCATTGGCTTCACCGGCGTGACGGCCAAGTTCTAGTCGACTCAGTCGGAAGAAGCAGCCGTGAGCGCGTCTTCGATGGATGCGATCCGGCTTGCTGTTGAAGCCCTAGGGGGAGCGTGTATCCTCCTGGGGCTTTCGACGTTTGGGCTTCGCGCTCGTCGCGAAGGAGTGCGCTGATGACGGATGATCATTCCTATGTTGTGATCCTGGCGGGCGGTGGTGGGACGAGGCTGTGGCCTCATAGTCGTCGCAGCCGTCCCAAGCAGTTTTTGCCGATGTTGCCCGGCGGAGAGACGCTGATTGGCGCGACGGCACGACGGACCACCGGCGTGGTCCCGATCGAGCGAACCTTGGTCGTTACGACGGCGGAGCAAGTGCCCGAGCTGCGGCGCTGTCTGCCGATGCTGCCCATCGACAACATCTTGGTGGAGCCGACTGGCCGCAACACCGCGCCGTGCATTGGTCTGGCTGCGCAGGTGCTGTGGCAGCGTGATCCGCAGGCGGTGATGGCGATTCTTCCGTCGGACCATTACGTCGCCAATGAAGAAGGGTTTCGGCAGACGCTGTCGTCGGCGCTCGCGGTGGCCCGGCAAGGACACGTCGTGACGCTGGGCATTCGTCCCACGCATCCCGAGACTGGCTACGGCTACATCGAGCTGGGTCCAGAGTCGTCGGGCGTGCAGCTTGCGGCGGCGTTTGTGGAAAAGCCCAATCGACAGCGCGCCGAGGAATACCTTCAGTCGGGACGATATCTGTGGAACTCGGGGACGTTTTTCTTTCCTGCGAAGCGGATTCTCGACGAGCTTCGGCAGCAGCTTCCGGCGCTGTCGACGATTCTCGATGAGCTGGGCGAACATCCCGAGAGAACGGCGGCGCTGTATCCCGAAGCGCCCGCGATTTCGATCGACTACGCGGTGATGGAACGGCTGGGGCTTGGGACGGCGGGGGAGTCGCGAGCGATTCGCGTGCTGCCCGGCGACTTTGGCTGGAATGATGTGGGATCGTTCGCGGCACTGGAAGCGCTGCATCCTGCCGACGCTGGCAACAATCATGTGTTTGTCAGCAGCTCAGAGACTCCGTCGCCAGTGATCTTGGATTCGCATGACAACCTGGTGTGGAACGACGGCAAGCGACTGCTCGCGCTCGTCGGAGTGAGCGACTTGATTGTCGCAACCACCGACGATTCGGTGCTGGTGATGCCCAGAAGCAAAGCGCAGCAGGTCAAAGACGTGGTCAGTCAGCTTCAGAAAGAAGGGCGGACGCGGTTTCTATGAACCCGCTGATGTTCCGCGAGTACGACATCCGAGGGGTCGCCGACCGCGACTTGACCGACGATGTGGTGCAAGCCATCGGACAAGGCATTGGAACGCTGATTCAAGACAGTGGCGGGATGTCGCTGGTGATCGGGCGAGACTGTCGTCTGCACTCGCCGAGGATTCATGCCGCGCTTCTTTCGGGACTGCTGGCGAGCGGGGTGTCGGTCATTGACTTGGGGGTGGTTCCCTCGCCGGTGCTGTATTACGCCGCGATGACGCTTCCCGTCGATGGCGGTGTGGAGATCACTGGCAGCCACAATCCCGCGAGTGACAACGGCTTCAAGATCATCAGTCAGCGACGGAGTCTCGATCGCAGTCAGCTGGATCGTCTGCGCGACATTGTGACAACCGGCGCGTTCCGTCACGGACTGGGATCTCACCGTCTGCAAGATGTCAGCGCGGACTATCTGGCGTTTGTGCAGTCGCGGCTTCAGCTTGGAACGCGGCGCTTTCCGGTGGTGCTCGACGCGGGAAATGGAACGGGTGGTCCGGTTGCGCTGCCGCTGTTTGCGCAGCTTGGCTTTCCGACGCAAGGCATCGCGTGTGAGATGGACGGTCGCTTTCCGCTGCATCTGCCGGACCCGACGGTGCCCGAAAACCTGCGCGAGCTTCAAGATGCGGTGCGTCGCAGCGGTGCGGAGATTGGCATTGCGCTCGACGGAGATGCAGATCGCTTGACGGCGGTGGATCGTCGCGGACGCATCCTGTGGGGCGACCAGCTGATGATCCTGTTTGCGCGCGCGATCTTGGCGGAGCAGCCGGGCGCAACGTTCGTCTGTGAAGTGAAGTGCAGCCGCGCAGTTCTCGACGAGATTCAGCGCGCGGGCGGTCAAGCCGTGATGTGGCGCGTCGGGCACTCGCTGATCAAAGAAAAGATGCGTCAAACGGGGGCGGTGCTCGGCGGTGAGATGTCCGGGCACTTGTTCTTTGCGCATCGTTATCTGGGCTTTGATGACGCGATCTATGCGGCGGCGCGGCTGCTGGAGCTGCTGTCTCATTCGTCGGTGCCTCTGGAACAGCTCGTCGACGGCTTGCCGCAGCTTTACAACACGCCAGAGATTCGCATTGCAGTTCCCGACGAGCAGAAGTTTTCGGTGGTGAAGAAGGTGGCGGAAGCGCTTCGGCACACGCAAGGCGCGGATGTGATGGAACTCGATGGTGTTCGGGTGACGTGGCCGGATGCGTGGGCGCTGGTTCGTGCCAGCAACACCCAGCCTGCTATCAGCCTGCGCTTCGAGGCGGAAAGCGAGCTTCGTCTGCGCGCGGTGCAAGCCGATGTGCAAGCGCTGGTGCGTCGTCAGCTTGGCGACGGAAGCTCCAGTGGCTCCAGTAATTCGGTGAGTGCCGTCGAGTCATCGCCCGTTCCCGTCGGAAAGTCGCTGACGTTTTATTATGACCTTGGCAGTCCGTACTGCTATTTGGCGGTGAAGCAGCTTCCGTCGCTGCTTGCTCGCTGTCGAGCGTCCGTTCAGTTTGTGCCGGTGGTGTCGGGTCGTCTGCACGCGGCGGCTGATTGTGGTTCTCCTTTGCATCCGACGAGACTTCGCTATTTGCAGACGGATCTTCAGCGCTGGGCTCGACGGCTTCGGGTTCCGCTGCACTTTCCGTCGCGGTTTCCGATGAACACGATCTTGGCGCTGCGGCTGTGCGTGCAAGTGGCGGAGCGCAGCGAGTCCGAGCATCAGCGTCTGGTGACGGAGCTTCTGTCGGCGTACTGGGCCAAAGACTTGGATCTGCTCGATCATGAAGCGCTGCGACGGCTGCTGATTGGGCTGGCGCTTCCGGCGGATGAGCTTCTCCACGGCTGCGCGCTGCCCGATGTCGCGACGGTGCTGCTGCGCAATACAGAGCAGGCGCTTGCGCAAGGTGTGTTTCAGACCCCGAGCTTTGTCGTCGGGGATGAGCTGTTTGTCGGCAGTGACCGACTGGACTTTGTCGAAGCGGCGCTGCTTGGTGAACAGGGCGTCAGACCTTCTCAGACGTAGGAGCCGAGTCAGATGGCAGCAGGAAGTGGCGATTCCAAAGACGGTCCACGCAAAGCGCCGATGGAAAGTCCGCAAGCGAGCTTTGGGTTTTCGACCGCGCCGCGTCCGGTCGTGCGTCGTCCCGAGCCCGCGAGTGATCCGCGACCGTCGCCGCCCTCGCCACCACTGCCACCGCTGACGGTGCGACGGCTAGAGCCCGAACGTCCCGTCGCTGAGCGCATCAGCAATACCACCGTCTACAAGGTCAGCGACATCGTCGGTCGGGCGGCGAAGCTGCTCGATGACAACTTTTCCAGCGTGTGGATCGAAGGCGAAATCGAAGGCTTTAAGCGTCATCAAGTGTCGGGAAACTGTTACCTGGCGCTCAAAGACAGTGGTGCGCGAGTCGAAGCAATGCTGCGTCGGCAAGTGGCGCAAGCGCTGTCGTTTCCGCTGCGAGATGGGCTCAAGGTCAAGGTGCGCGGGCGGCTGACCATATATAAGGAACAGGGTCGCTTTCAGCTCTACATCGAAGAAGTGCTGCTGTCGGGCGAAGGGGAGCTGCTTCAGCAGTTCGAGGAAATGAAGGCTCGGCTGGCGCGCGAAGGGCTGTTTGATGCGGCGAGAAAGCGTCCACTGCCGCGATTTCCTCGAGTGATTGGTGTGGCGACATCGCAGAGCGGTGCGGCGCTGCAAGACATTTTGAAGGTGGCAACCCGTCGCGGTCGCGTGCAGATCCTGGTCGCAAACTGTGCGGTGCAAGGTCCGTCGGCTCCGCCGCAGATTGTGCAAGCGATTGATCGGCTGGCGCCGCTCGTCGATGTGCTGATCGTCGGTCGTGGCGGTGGTTCCGTCGCGGATCTGTGGTGTTTTAACGACGAACAAGTGGCGCGCGCGATCCATCGCTGTCCCGTGCCGGTTGTCTCGGCGGTGGGTCACGAAGTCGACTTCACGATCGCGGACTTTGTCGCCGATGTGCGAGCGCCGACTCCATCGGCAGCAGCGGAGCTGTGTGTGCCGGAATACGCGCGGCTGGCCCGTGATCTTGGGGAGCTGCGCAAGCGTCTGTGGCAAGCAGGGCGACGGCTGGTCGATGGAGCACGGCAGCAGCTTGATGGCTCGCTCGGACGGGCGCAGGTGGCGCTGGAACGTCAGCTTGGGCTGCGACGTCGGCAGCTCGACCAGCTTGGGCAGCGGCTCCAAGCGCGACATCCGCAGGCGCAGCTGCGACGAGACGAAGCGTCGCTCGACAAGCTACACGGACGACTGCTGCAAGCGATGGACAAGCAGCTTGCGGACCGGCGACGGGCACTCGATTCGGTGGCGGGCGAAGAGGACGAGCGGCTTCGCAAAGCGCTGGTTCAGCTGATTGGGTCCAAGCGTCAGACGTTGTATGCGGCGATGGGAAAGCTGGAAGCGCTGTCTCCGCTCAAGGTGTTGACGCGCGGGTATGCGGTGGCCAAAGACCAAACGGGGCGCGTGCTGACCGATGCTGAGACGGTTGATGTCGGCAGCGCAGTGTCGGTGACGCTTCAGCACGGCGTGCTGTTTTGCAAGGTCGAGTCTCGACAAGCTGAAGGCTCTCAGAATTTCGAGGTTCCGGGCGCATCAAAAAACTGAGCTTTGGGGTCCAGTCGGACGGCTTGAAAGGTTCGCTCTTTCCGTCGCTCAGAGGCTGCTTGCAACAGAGCTGGCACAGCCTTCGCTATGTCCTTTGATGCAGAAAGACACTTCGACCGGATCGCAGACACGCTGAGGCCGGTTGTCTCTTAGCGATTGGATGAGGAGAGTAGTCATGAAGCGGCGCTTGTCCCTGTTTCCTTTGGTTCTCTTGGGTGCGGTAACGGCTTGCAGTGACTCGGAGATGGCCGAGCCTGCTGGCATCCAGGCCGAGCTTCAGCTCGCCAACTTCGGAAGCTGCAGCGACCTAGAGCAGTACATCGAAGATCAAGCGGTCTTCGAGATGCGGACGCAGCTGGATGCGCAAAAGCGTAGCGGCAGCAGCATCGACATCTTTGGTCGGGCAACCGGGAGCGTGGCGGACTCGGCGGCTGCTCCGGCGGCTGGTTCGGCAGAGAACAAAGCCTCGGGTCCGAGCGCGTACACCAAGACCAACACCCAGGTCTCCGGCGTCGATGAAGCGGACTTTGTGAAGAACGACGGCACGCGGATCTTCCAGATCGTCGGTCAGAAGCTGTACGCGGTGAAGAGCTGGCCGGCCAACGCGATGCAGATTCAGTCTTCGGTCAACATCGAAGGCTATCCGACGCAGATGTATCTCGATGAAAAGAACCGCGTGGTGGTCTTTTCGTCGATTTACACGGCCTACGACGGGCTGATTGAAGACTGGTACGGCGGTCGCGGCGGCGTCGCGGATGCAGCCTGCGCGCCGGGAAGCTGCGGTGGCTGGTACGGCAACAACACCAAGGTCACGGTCCTCGATGTCACGGATCTGACCAAGCTCAAGGTGCAAAACGAGTACTACCTGCCCGGCAACTACGCCAACTCGCGTCGCGTCGGTAGCTCGGTGCGCTTGGTGCTGTCGGATCACTTCCGCTGGCCGTCGACCGTTCGTCTGTATCCCGACTACGGCACCGTCGATTACAACGACTGGCGCGCGTGGAATGCATCGATCGATCGGCTCAAGGATGACAACGAGACGCTCATCCGCAAGCAGACCATCGACAAGTGGCTGCCGGCGCAGAAGGTGAAGCTGGCAGACGGAACGGTCAAGACGCTGCCGTACAACTGCGCGGACTTTGCCAAGCACAACGCCCCGACGCACCTGGGCATCACGACGGTCGCGACGATCAACCTCGACGCACCCGATGCCGCACCGCAGCGCTCGTCGATCCTCGGCGAGGTGGGCGAAATCTACGCGAGCAAAGACTCGCTCTACGTCACCAACCGTCACTGGTGGTGGTGGCCTCGCTTTAACCAGCGCGACTGGACGTACCTGTTCAAGTTCGATCTGACCGATATCAACAAGGCGCGCTTTGTCGCAGCCGGTGGCGTCGATGGTCACATCGTCGATCAGTTCTCGATGGACGAAGACAAGGGCTACTTCCGCGTCGCCACGACCATCTCTGAGCGTGTCCAAGACCCCAAGGATCCGCGCAACTTCTGGGGCATGATCCAGACCACCAACCGCGTGACGGTGCTCGGTCAGGACGGTGGCAAGCTCAAGCTTACGGGTCAAAGCGAGGAGCTGGCCAAGGGCGAGCGCATCTTCAGCTCGCGCTTCATCGGAGACAAGGGCTTCGTCGTCACGTTCCGTCAGGTCGATCCGCTCTACACCTTCGACCTGTCGAACCCGGCGGCTCCGCGCAAAGTCGGCGAGCTGAAGATCCCCGGCTTTTCGACCTACATTCACCCGATCGATGCAAACACGCTGCTGACCATCGGCGTCTACATGCCGGAGACGGGAACGGGTCCGCGCAATCTCCAGCTGAGCCTGTTTGACGTGAGCAACTTCGCCGCGCCGAAGCAGACCTTCACCCAGATCGTCGGTTCGTCGTACGGCTGGTCGGAAGCGCAGAGCGAGCACAAAGCGTTCAACTACTTCCCCGAGCGCAAGATGCTGGCGATTCCGTTTTCGGATTACGTCAGCTCGGGCACCGACCCGTGGGGCACCTTCCGCAGTGAGCTGAAGGTCTTCGACGTCGATGCAGCAACCGGCTTCAAGCTGCGTGGCTCGGTGTCGATGAAGGATGTCTACGTGTCCGCCGGAACGCCGTCGTGGGCTTGGTACTACAGCCCGTGGATCCGTCGCAGCGTGATGGCCACCGACATGGGCACTGACTATGTCTACGCGATCACCGACGCTGGCATCCGCGCCGTGACCGGGTCGAGCCTCACCAGCACCCTGTCCACCGTCGTCTATCCGCGCACCGACTTCCGATAGGCCGCGTCGCTTTGCCTTCCTCGCGCTGGCTGCATCCGGTCAGCGCACTTCCTTCCTTCGTTCCTCAAAAAAAAATCGCCACAGCCGGTGACAGATCGCGCAGGTCGCGGTGTTTGACCCAGTGACGCAGCCACGGCTGCTTCCCTAACCCCAAGACCCTGCACGAGGTGCCGTCATGCGTAGCGTTACCCTTCGTTCGCTTGTGACTGCGATTCAGATTCCTGCGTTGGCCGCTGTGCTCCTGTTTGGCGCGGGCTGCTTTCGGACCACGGCGATCATTCCGAACTATCCGATGGCGGTTGCCGAGACCAAGACGCTGTGGACCAACGGCTTCTTTTGGGGCGCAGTCGGCGACACCATCGACACCGGAGCCGTCTGTGATGGTCGTCCCGTCACCCGCGTCACCACCGACCGCAGCTTCGGCAACGCGCTGGTGTCGTGGGTCACGCTGGGCATCTATACTCCGTCGCGGATGCGTGTGACCTGCGGACAACTTCCGTCGCACGCTGGCTACTACCAAGGCTACTGATTCCGCCAACAGGGGAAGCGTCGTCCTCCATGGACGCTCGTTTCGTCGTCGATCCATAGAATGTGACGACCCATGGCGCGCTGGTTTCGACCGACTACAACCAGTCCAAGCCGGTGGCCTGCTGCAAGTGGCGTCGCTGCGCGCACCTTGTGAGATTCCCTCGCTGGTTCAGTTCCATCCCTGCGCTAAGATACGAAGCTTCCGCACACCCTAGCTGGAATCGGAGGCTCTTGATGCGACTGTCCGCTCTTTCCCCGACGCTGTTTCCGCTGATTCTGTCGCTGCTTTCGGGCTGCTCGCACAAAGAGGAACCAGCGCAGCAGCAGCAGCCTTCCATGGTTCGCGACTACCACCAAGACGCCAAGCCGATCCTCGATCGCTACTGCAATGGCTGTCACAGCGAAGGCGGCATCGGACACTTTTCGCTCGCGTCGTATTCGGCGGCGAAGACGTATAGCTCGCTCATCAAGAGCCAGGTCGATTCGGGGGACATGCCGCCGTGGCCGCCCGCAGGTGAGAGCCTGCCGCTGCGCTACTCGCGACAGATGGCACCGCAAGACAAGCAGATCCTGCTCGATTGGGTGAAAGACGGAGCGCAAGAAGGCGACCCGAACGCCAAGCCTCGTGTGGTGATTGCTCCGCCGGAAGTGCCGCAGCCGCCGCGTGCGGATTTCAAGATCGACATGGGGCTGACCTATCAGCCCAACAAGAAGCTGAGCGACGACTATCGCTGCTTTGTCATCGATCCCAACCCGAGCGGCACGGGCGGGATGCCTGAAGATGCGTGGGTCCGCGCGGGCATCGTCAAGCCCGGCAACGACGCGATCGATCACCACGTCATCGTATTTGTCGTCCCACCAGCGAACGCAGCAGCGGTTAAGAAGAAAGACACCGACGAAGCGGGCCCTGGCTACACCTGCCTTGGCGGACCTGGCACAAACAACGCGTCGTTTTTGATTGGCTGGGCGCCCGGTGGCGTCGGCGTTCGTCTCCCTGAGAGCGATGGCATGCCCGTCAAGAAGGGCTCGATCTTCGTGATGCAGGTTCACTACAACGTCCACAACGACAACGGAAAAGGCGATCGCACCGTCGCAGAGCTAGAGATCACCAAGACGCCGCCGCAGTATTTGGTCTACTCGCTGCCGTTTGCGAACCCCGATCAGCTGAAGATCCCAGCGGGAGACGCCGACGCGGTGCAGTACATCTCGGTGCCGGTGGGCTTGGTGATAAAGCAGCTGAAGCTGCCCGGCAATGAGCTCACGATCCAGTCGGTGACGCCGCACATGCACCTGCTCGGGACGCAGATTACGACGATGGTCGGCAACCAGCCGCTGGTTCACATTCCCAAGTGGAAGTTCCACTGGCAGCAGTCGTATCTGCTGCAAGAGCCGTTCGTCGCCAAGAGCGATCAGATCCTGTCGCTCGAGTGCCACTACAACAACTCTGCGGACAATCAGCCGGTGATTGGTGGGGTGAAGCAGACGCCGCGCGATGTGACGTGGGGCGAAGGAACGGAAGACGAGATGTGCCTGAGCTTCATCGGCATTCGAGTGCCTCGGCAGCCGACGCCGTAGAAAGCGCTTTCGGGACGCTTACGGTGCAAGCTGCTTGAGCTTGAACGTCCCGGCGGTGTAGCAAATCACCGTCGGAAGCAGCACCAGCAGCGCCGCATCGAGGTTGTTGAGCGTCTCGCGCAGTCCAATCACGAAGATCCAGCGCATCGCGGGCTCGACGCTTTCGACGGCGCGCACCGTGGTCTGAAGCCCCACAATCGTTCCAAACAATCCCATCAGCAGCGTCAGCACGCTCAGGTTTCGCACCAGCTGCGCGAGCTGCTCTGTTGGTTTTTCGATCAGCTTGATCGACCCCACCAGGGCCGCTACGCCAAAGGCCAGGGTTGGGAAGATGGGCCAGCCTGCTTCACGGACAAAATCGATCAGAATCGCCATCGGACACCTCCTTGGATTGTCGGCTCGTTACAGCCTGTCGTTGTGCAGCTGGCGTGCCAAGAATCAAAGAAGGAACCATCCGACGGTGATGTGCTGATGCTGAAGTGGAGTCGTCGGCGCTTGCGCTGTCCGCGGACGTCCGGGCGGGTGTCCGCGCTACTCGACCTGATAACCGCGACGCTGCCACCACTCGGCCCAGCGCTTGCGAGCCAGCTCTCGCTCTCGCTTCGGGTCGTCATAGCGATAGCCCGCAATGTCGCCTGACATCGTCGAAAGCTCATCGAACGCCGACGAGCGAATCAGTGCGTCTCCATGCGAAAGTCCCGCGAGCAGCCAGCTCAGCCGCGCCTTGGGCCCATTTTTTTGCCACCACGACTTCCAGCGCCAGCCGCTGTCGCCAAAGTCCTGCTTGGTCAGCGTCACAAGGCCTCGTCGTGCCGCTTCGCTCACCGCCGGATCGGCATCTTCCAGCATCGAGATAAGCTGCGGAACGATCGACGCGTCGCGTAGCTCACACAGCGCGTCAATGGCGTAGCACGACCGCCGCTCTTCGCTCTTGTCGAGCTGATCGTGCAGCGACTTCGACAGCGCCCGCAGCGAGCTGCTCGGTGGGAACGATCGCAGCACCGACAGCGCCGCTGTTCGCACCGGCTCACTTCGATCGAGCAGCAGCTCTCCCAGCACCGATAGCGCGGACGGCGATGGCGCTTCAGCCAGCACCAGCACCAGCTGTCCCCGTAGCTCCGGCGAGGTCTGCGGATTCGAGATTCGCTCGAGCAGCGGCGAGATCGCGACATCACCCAGACGCAGCAGCAGCGAAAACAGCGGTCCTTCGATCGAGGGAAGCTGCGGATCACCCACGGCGCGACGATCGCCGCCTTTGCTCGGACCGGGCAGGGCCAAGACCACCGCACGCGCGCCCGACTCACCAGCGGCCCGCAGCTTGGCAAAGGCCTCTTCATCCCCACTGGCTGCTTTGTCGATCAGCTCGATCGGGCTGGTGCCCGCTTTGGCCAGGTCCAGCTTCGGTGCCGACGGCTCAGTCGCTTTGTGCGCGCCGCTGTGCTTCCCGGTCGTCTTGGGAGAGTCACCGCTCTTTGCGCCCGGCTTGGGAGAGTCGCCGCTCTTGCCCTTTTTCAGCTTGATGGGCGTCGTTGGCTGCTCACTGGTCGCCGTCGGAACATTGGCCGCAGCCTTGGGAGCCGGAGCCGGTTCAGCCTTGG
>CALMML010000153.1 GCA_937868485.1 uncultured Myxococcales bacterium
GTCGGCCTTGGTCATCGTACGGCGTTCTTGCATCGCTCACCCCACCTGTCTGGGTCGAAAGCCTTGCTGAAGATCTGACCGGATAGACCCCTCTATCCAGTCGCGTTTTGCCCCCTGAAACCCGCCTGTCGAACTGGAGATCCGACAACCCGGGGAAGCTCCATCGGCCAGGCTGGCTACTCCAGTCAACGTGGGCGACGGCTTCGAGTCATTAGCGTACCGACGGTGGGCGACGATGTCAAAGCAATTGTTGGTAAATTTTGTATTCACCAATACAAAACGAAGCGTGTAGCACCAGGTAGGGACGCCTGCGCACAAAGGGGCTTGTAATCCGCGACTAGCTGCGCATGATGACGGCCCGAGGAGTTTCCACGACCTATGGCCAAAGCACGTACCCCAGGTGAGCCGCCGAGCACTCCGTCCAACGGACATCGCTCCGGCGGTAGCAAGACCCAGGCGGCTGCAAGTCCTCCCAAAGGAAGCGTCGAGAAGTTCTACGCAGAGCTGGATCGCTGCTGGGCGACGATGGAGTCAGGCGACCTGGAAGAAGCGAAGCGGCGCGCACTGAAGCTGCTTCGTACCGATGGCGATTCACCGGAGCTGTACGTTCTGCTCGGCATGATCTCGTCGGGTGAAGGCGAGATCGAGGAGGCGCTTCAGCACTATCAGCACGCGATTGAGATCGACGAGCACTACGTCGAGCCGCTGCTGTGCGCCGCTGAGCTGTACCTGTGGGACATTGAGGACTTCGAAAAGGCGGTGGAGCTGTGTGAAAAAGCGCTCGACCACGCCGAAGAAGAAGAAGAGTTCGTCGAAGCGCTGCTGCTGAAAGCCGAAGGCGAGGCGCTACTGGGCAAGGAATCGGCGGCTTTTGCGTCGCTGTCTGAGCTGCCGGACATTCTGCTCGGCGATCCGGGCTATCACCTGCGGGCGGGGCGACTGCTGCTCGATCTGGGTCATCCCGACGACGCGGAGTCACACTTTCAGCGCGCGCTGGAGATCGAGCCCGACTTGGCGGATGCGCTGCACGGACTGGGCGTCTGCGCGAGCGTGCGAAACGATCGCAAGGGCATGATTGCGTTCTTCCAGAAGGTGCGTGCGGTGGATCTGAAGATGCCGACGCCGCCTTGGGCTGTGTCCTCGGAAGAGTTTTCGCAGATCGTGTCAGAGTCGGTCGACAAGCTGCCGGAGCAGATTCGCAAGCTGATCGGCAATGTGCCGGTGATTGCGACGGATTATCCGTCGGCAGAGCTGATTGCTGACGGTACGGATCCGCGCCTGCTTGGTCTGTTTAGCGGTGTGCCGCACGCGGAAAAGCCGACGGTTGGTGGTGTGCCGCACCTCGATACGATCCTGCTGTTTCAGCGCAACCTCGAGCGCGTCGCGATGTCTCGCGAAGAGCTAGAGCACGAGATCGAGATCACCGTCGTTCACGAGGCCGGCCACTTCTTCGGTCTGTCCGACGAGCAGCTTGAAGCGCTTGGCTTCGCATAGGCTCGCTGTTCCCGCCTGAGCTTCGTCGCACTCCCGCCTCCTGCTTCTGCTTGCTTCGTTTCCCCTCGTCTGAGCCCGTCTGTTCCCGTTTCTTTGCGACTGCACCTGGCGCCGATCGTTTGGCCGAGGTGCGTCACAGATTTTGCTGGGAATCTAGCTGCTCTTTTTTGCTAGGATGCGCGGCGATGAAAGTTGCACTGTTTTTCGACGGAAAAAACTTCTATTCGGGCTGGCGTGAGCGCGCCGGTCGTCAACCGCTTGATTTTACGGCGCTGTCACGGTGGCTGGTTCGCCGAGTCGGCGGCGACGTGCTCTGGGGCGCTTACTACTACACCGGAATTGAGACGGGCAATCCCGTCGCGGGCAGTGGCCAGGCCGCTCTGACGAGCTTCCTCGATAACTTGGAAATGCTGCCTGGCTATTTCGTGCAGCGCTTCAGCCGTCGCACCAAGAGCTATCACTGTCGCGAGTGCCAGGCTGAAAACTATTACACCCAGGAAAACGAAGTCGATACGACGATGGTGGCGGACATGCTTCGTCTGGCTGCCGTCGGTGCGTTCGATATTCTGGTGCTGATGTCAGGCGATGCGGATCACGCTCCAGCGGTCGAGGGTGTGCGTGCGCTCGGTCGTCAAGCGTACGTCGCAACGTGGGGCGGAATCGGTCTGTCGCGGCGCATTCGTCGCGCAGCGTTTGACCACATTGATCTGTGTGACTCGCTTGGCGAGTGTGGCCGTCAGTGGCCAACCGGCGAAGGCGAGGAAAACGGCTCGCCAATCATTTTGTCCGGTACGTCGCAGGTTGCGCAGAGCGAAGACAGTGGATCTCCGTCGCTGCCGATCGTGATTGACTCGGAAGAACAGGCTGCTGCGATCCTTCTTGACGAAGTGCGACGGGCAGAAAGCAAGTTTCCGCTCGGCTACGTCGGTGTGAACTTCTTTGTGACGCGCTGGCAGGCGAGTCAGCTCGATCCAGATCCCGATGTTCGTCGGCGTCTGATTGACAAGCTGGTTCGTGAAGATCGGATTGAGCTGTATACGACTGAGGACGGCACCAAGGCGATGCGTGCGCGCAAGGCCTCGACGCAGTCTCCTCGTGAGCCAGAGCGCAATGGCACGGACGTTTGAGACGCCGAAAGGTACGCGGGACTTTCTTCCCGAGGAGATGCGCATTCGCAATGCCGTGTTTGAGCGGCTGCGACGCGCGTTCCGTCTGTTCGGCTTCGACGAGCTGGACACGCCCGCGTTTGAATACCTAGAAGTCCTGACGCTGAAGTCTGGGCCCGCTGCCGAGCGCGAGATCTATTCGTTCGAGGACAAAGGCGGTCGCAAGCTCGGTCTGCGCTTTGACTTGACCAGCTCGACGGGACGCTTTGCGGCGGCTCACCCGGAGCTGAAGCGGCCTGTGTATCGCTATCAGATCGGCAAGGTCTGGCGTTATGACCGTCCCGCCGCGGGTCGCTATCGAGAGTTTTATCAGGCGGACGCGGACATCCTCGGCAGCTACTCGATGGACTGCGAGGTCGATCTGCTGCTGCTGGCGACGACAGTCCTGCAAGAGTTTGGGCTGCATGACTATCGGTTTGTCTTAAATCACCGCAAGATCCTCGAAGCGCAGCTGCGACGGGCGGGAATTGCAGTCGATAAGAAAGCCGATGCGCTGCGAGCGCTCGATAAGTTCGACAAGATCGGACGCGCCGCGATGATTGAGGAAGCCAAGAACTACGGGCTCGACGAGACTGCGTTTGTGGCGTTCATCAGTCAGCTTGGGATCACGGCTGAGACGGCAGAGCCGCTGGACAACCTGGCGTATCTTCAGCGAACCGAAGCGCTTCTTTCCGACGACGCAGATGGCAAGAAAGCCGCTTCAGAGCTTCGTTACATCGTCGAGCGTGCGGCAGAGCTTGGCTTTGCGGATCGATTGACGGTAGACCCGACGCTGGCTCGTGGCTTGGACTACTACACCGGACCGATTTTCGAAGCCAAGGCACGGGTTGAAAAGTTCGGCACGACGCTGAGCTTCGCGGGCGGCGGTCGCTACGACGATCTGATCGGTCTGTACGGCGGTCAGGCGCAAGGTGCGGTTGGCTTTTCATTTGGCGTCGAGCGACTGATCGATCTGCTCAAAGAACAAGTGGCGCAGTCGCTTCAGACGGCGCGGCCTGTGTTGGTGGCTCCTCTCGGTGCGGGTCGTATTGCTGACGCAGAGCGGGTTGCGATGGCGCTGCGACAGGCGGGGATTGCGACGCGCATTTCGCTCGGGAGCACTGCGCCGGGCAAGCACCTTCAGTACGCGGAGTCATCGAGCCTCGACTTTGTGATCTTCGTCGGTGAAGACGAAGTGAAGCAGGGCATCTATCCGTGTAAGCAGCTGTCGAATCGCAGCGAACAGAAGCTGTCGCTTCCCGACCTGGTCGAATTTCTTCGTCAGAGCGGCGTCGCACTCATCTAAACAACGCGCAGCAGAGAGATGGCTCGTACGTCGCTGGCGCCTGCTTGACGCAGCGCCATCGCGCATGCTGTCACCGTCGCGCCGGTGGTGATGACGTCATCGATCAAGATGATCCGTCGGTTCGCGACGAGCGCTTTGGCTTTTGGTGGGACCGCAAAGCGACTTTCGACCCGCAGCAGTCGTTCCTTCCGTCGCTGATGATGCGCTGCCGTGGTCGCTCGAGTGGCCATTAGCAGCCCGGCATGCAGTCGCAGCGACGATGAATGGAGAGGCTGCGCCGCACGCGCCAGCAGCATCGCTTGGTTGTAGCCGCGCTGCCGAAGACGCTGGGGATGCAGGGGAATGGGCACCAGAAAGTCTGCTTCGTAAGACCGCAGCATCGTCGCAACCAGCGGACGCAACAGCAGCCCGAGCGGCCTGGCCAAGTCGTCGCGACCTTGCCACTTGAGGCGAAGCAGCGCCGTCTGAATCGGGCCTCCGTAGGCGAAGAGGGACAGACAGCTTGGCGCGCCGGGTACGAGCGGTAAGGCGGAAGCAGGGCAGGGCTCACACAGCGTCAGGCACGCAGCGCAGAGCAGTTGATGCGGCTGGGCATCGTCGAGCGAATCGTCACACGCAGCGCACCGCGACGGAGCCAGCAGCTGCCACAGCGTGCGCCAGAACATCGAACCAAGCGCTGGGATGGACATCTCGAAGTGTTCGGTCGTGCGTGCGCAGAAGTTGTGCGGTTTGCTTCACAATCTGATCGCTCGAGAGAAGAAATCCGCTGGCGCGCTCCAGTCGGTGGAGCATCAGCGTCGGAAGTCGTGACTTATTGACGCAGTGCAGCAATGGCATTGTCACTGGACCCGACCGCGATTACAGTTTGGCCTGATGGAGTCGATGTCCAAGCAACCAGCCGTTCTTTGCGACATTATCGTGGACGATGTGACCTGGCGCTGTGCGACGCGGCCCAGACGGGCTGAGTGGCTGATGGCGATTGAGGAGCTTGTCGCCAGTGCGGCGTTCGCGATCGATCGCAAAGATTCCTCTGAGACGGCGTCGTCGCTGCACGGTCGGGTGTCGGTGGAGCCGGGCTCGATTGCGGTGACTCTGCGCGACGATGCGGGGACGGAAGTGGGTCGGCTTCAGCTCGATCGGCCCGTGATTGGCCCGGTGCTGCGGGAATACCTGCGCATCTTGAAAGCGATTGAAGGCAGCGGGCTGTCGGAGACGTCGCCTCACTTTGAAGCGCTCGACATTGCGCGGCGGCTGATTCACGACGACGCGGCTGGGCTGGTGCAGCGCTATTTTTCGGGCGTTCATCCCGATCAAGAGACTGCGCGGCAGCTCTTTTCGCTGATGGTGATGCTGACGCACGACATGAGCCGAGCTTCTTCGTAGCGGACCCAGACGTCGCTGCGTCGTCGAAATTGTCGCGGCTGGTGTTCGGCGTTCGGTCAGTGCGACGGTGCGAGCCGAAGCTGACAGAGTGGACCACGACGGGCACTTCCTGCGGGCGGCTCTTGGGATACGACGACGCCGCTGCCGTTCAGCTCTAAGCGGAAGCCGGACGTGCGTGCGAGATCGATGGCTTTTCCGAGCCCAAGACCAATGAAGTTGGGGACTCGCTGTGACTCGGGGACGCCGGGATAGCGAAGTGCGACGGGAACGGGTGGACCGAACTGGTCAGACGGTGATGGTCGCGGCATCGGAGCCGTCGTCACGACGGTGGGCGAGTTTTGCGGTGGCACGCCCAAGTACGGCAGCACCGCTGAGACCACCTTGACGAAGATCGGTCCTGCGACTTTTCCGCCGTAGTGACCTTCGTGCGGCTCGTCGACCATGACGTACAGCAAGATGCGCGGATCGTCATACGGAGCGAATCCAACAAACGACGAGGCCCAAAACTCCGGCGAATAGCGACGGGTGTTCGGATCAACTTTTTGCGCAGTTCCTGTCTTGCCTGCGACGGGATAGCCGGGAATGTCGAGATCTTCGCCGGTGCCCTTTTTTTCCATCACGGCGCGCAGCATCTGACGCATTTGCGACGCGGTCTTCGACGACATCACGCGCTTGCCTTCGGGATGTGACTCCAGCACAGTCTGGCCAGTCGCTGACACGACGCGACTGACGACGTGTGGACGATACAGAATGCCGCCATTGGCAAATGCCGACATCGCGGAAGCAATCTGAATCGGCGTCGCTGTCATGCCTTGACCGAAGCTGATGTTGGCGAATGCAACGTCTCCCCACTCGGCGACGGGACGGACCTGACCGCTGCGCTCACCGGGGAGATCGATTCCCGTCGGTGCAAAGAAGCCAAGCTGACGCAAAAACAGGTACGTCTTTTCTTTGCCGAGTCGACGCGTGATCTTGCTGGTGCAGATGTTCGACGAGCGTCCGAGCACCTGCGTCGTGGTCAAGATGCCTTCGGGATCCGCGTCGTGGATGGTGACGTGACCGATGCGCCACTGACCGCCTTCGCAGTCCCACTCGTCGGATGCGCGAATGGCTCCGGCTTCGAGCGCGGCGCTGATGGTAAACGGCTTGATCGTCGAGCCAGGCTCGAACGGATCGGTAACGACTCGGTTGCGAACGCCACGCTCTCTGGCCCCCGACGGATCATTGGGATTGACCGACGGAACCGATGCCATCGCCAAGACTTCGCCATTGCGAGGATCGAGTGCGACTGCGACGCCCGCTCTGGCTTTGGCCTTGTGAACGCCTTCTTCCAGCGCTTGCTCCAGCCGAAACTGAATGAACTTATCGAGGGTGAGATGAACGTCGTGGCCGCGCTCACGCGAAGAATCCCCGACGCCACCGACCATGACCTTGCGACCGCGCGCATCTTGCCAGCCAATCACCGACGCGCGACTGCCGCGTAGAAACCGATCGTAGGCCAGCTCGACGCCTTCGAGTCCAATCGCGTCGATGCCCGCCCAGCCAAGCAGCGGTCCCGCGAGGCTGCGATTCGGATAGTAGCGCTTCGGCTCTTGGGTCAGACCGACGCCAGGCAGGCCAAGTTGACGAACACGCTGGGCCTCTTCCGGGGGAATGCGGCGCTTGAGAAACAGATAGTGACGATCGGACTGCGCGCGCTTTTTGACATCCGTCAGCTCCAGCCCAAGCGCCGACGCGAGCTTGGCAAGCTGTGGATCTCGATGTGCTGCGTCGGGAAGCTCGGCACGAAGCTTCTGCGGTTCCAGATAGACCGAATCGACGCTGGCTGACGCTGCAAGCTCACTGTCACTGCGATCGACGATGCGGCCTCGATGAGGTGGCACCTCAATTTCGCGCAGATACTGCTCTTCGGCGAGCGAGCGATACAGATCGCGCTTTTGAATTTGCAGAACATACGCCCGAGTGAGCAGCACGCCGAAGCACAGCGACATCACGGCGCCGGTGGTCCACAGACGGACCATCAGCCAGCGCTGCGGCGATTCCTCTCGAGAGCTGCTCGCGTCCGTTTTCGCGGTCTTTTGTGTCATCGGGACGAGCTTTCACTGGAGGGATCAGACGAAGCCCGACGCGGCGCTTTGACCATGCGAATCGCCGACGGCAGCGGCGGAGCCATGTGAAGTCGCTCTCGGGCAAATCGCTCGATCGTCGCGGGATCTTTGCGCGTGGCCAGCTCCAGTCGCAGTCGCTGATTGTGCTGCGCCAGCGCGCGCGCCAGCTTGCTTTGCTGGGACAGCTCGTAGCCGATGCGAATCACTTCCAGACGAGACCACACGTACAGCAGCGCGATCAGCACCAGCGACGAAACAGTCAGTCCGACGGTCAGTCCGAAGCTGGGGCTGCGACTGGGCCACGAGACAAAGCGCTCGAAGCGCTCATGCTGACGACGCAGCCACGACGTCTTTTTGCGCGCTGCGCTTACAGCGGCCATGGCTGACCCTCGGGACCGTGATGGGAAGGATGCCGCTGATTGGACCGCTCGTCGTCAGTGAGAGTCCGCGCCGCACGAATCTTCGCCGATCGAGATCGGGGGTTCTGCGCAAGCTCTTCGTCCGACGGCGTCACCGTTCCTTTGGCCAGCAGCACAAACGGATTTCGCTCGAGGCCAGTCTGACGCGCTTTGTGCGCATCCGCGACGGCAGACACAAACGTCAGATGCTGCTTCACCAGCCGATCTTCCAGCGAGTGAAACGAGATGATCACCAGCCTTCCACCCGGCGCGAGCACGAGCGGGGCTGCGAGCAGCAGCGAGTGAACCTGGCGCAGCTCGTCGTTGACAGCGATGCGGAGGGCTTGAAACGTTCTCGTCGCTGGATGCTTGTGTGGTTCGCGCTGTGGAATCGCTCTGGCCACCACATCTGCGAGCGACAGCGTATCGGTCAGCTGCGGCAGCGACTGCTTGATCGCTCGGGCGACGCGACGACTGTGACGCTCTTCGCCGTACTCCCACAGAATCGATGCGAGGCTGTGCTCATCAATCCGCTCGAGCAGCTCTTTGACCGTTTCCCCTTGGCTACGATCCATGCGCATGTCGAGCGGACCTGCGGTTTGGAACGAAAAGCCTCGCTCGGGCCGATCCAGCTGTAGCGACGAGACACCCAGATCCGCGATCAGTCCGTCGAGCGGCGGCGCACCAGCTTGCCGAAGCAGCGAAAAGACCTCGCCAAACGAGCCGTGAAGGGGCTGAAAGCGCGCTCCAAATCGAGCCAGGCGAGACGAAGCCAGACCCAGCGCTGTCTCATCGCGATCGATGCCGAACAAGCGTCCGGTATCGTCTAGTGCGCTCAGGATGCGTTCGCTGTGACCACCAAGGCCAAGCGTCGCGTCGCAGTACACACCGTTTGAGCGGACCGCCAGAAGTCGTAGCAGCTCGTCCGCCATGACTGGCTGATGAAGGTTCGCCCAGGCTTCCATAGACAGCTCGGCATTCCAGCTTTGCCAGGTGCGAGCGTCAAATTTTTGCCGGACCTTGCTTCCGATCGCGGTGCGCTGCGAACTTGTGAACACACCCGGACTGTGACCGTTTGTTTACAAAGAATCGCGCCCGGAGCGCCTGGAACGGCTGGATACGCGGGATGGCATCGAAATTTGGTGGCTCAAAAACGCACTAGAAAGACCAAGCTGGCTGGCATACTGGCTGCTGAGCCACAAAGCATGGTAAATGTGTTTGGTAGGTTCAACACGACGAATCGTGGAGGGCTTCCGATGCGCTCTATGCGTCCGCTAAAAGGGTTTCTTTCGTTTGTAACGCCGCTTCTGGGTGCGATGGCACTGCTCGTTCAGCAGGGCTGCACCGAGGAAAACAAGACCCGCTTTTACACCTACTGCGACGCGACGGGGTGCTTCCAGTGCGACGTCTCGGGCTGCGTGGCCCAAGATGGTCGTCCGCCGGGAGCTTCCTGTGCTGCGTCGTCAGACTGCGCGCCCGGCTGCTATTGCGGTTCGGACCGTCTGTGTGCCGAGGCTGGTTACTGCGACAAGCAGGCCGACTGCGCGAGCGGTTATGTTTGCAACTCCGCGCGTCACTCGTGTGAGCCTGAGTCTGCTGCGCCGCCCAAGAGCTGTCGCGTTCAGTCGGACTGTGGCTCGGGCAGCGAGTGCCTCAACGGTCTGTGCAAGCAGGCTCCGGTTCCTCCGAACCACTGCGTGTTCAACCGTGAGTGCGGCACCGGCGGAGCCTGCGTCGACGGACTGTGCCAGAAGGCTTGCACCAGCGATGCCAGCTGCGGCACAGGACGAACCTGCCAGAACCAGCGCTGCGCACCCAAGCCCGTCGACAACAAGGCATGCGTCACCAGCGCGCAGTGTGGCGCGAGCCAAGCTTGTATCGACAGCGTCTGCCATCCATCGTGCAGCAAGGATGCCGACTGCCAGGCCGTGAACGCGAACGATGTCTGCATCTCGAACGTGTGCCGCGCAGATGAGCGTCGCGTTCCTGAGTGCAAGACCAACGCCGAGTGTGGTGCGGGCCGTGAGTGCACCAACGCACAGTGCCGTACGTTCTGTATGGCAAACAGCGACTGTGCAGCGTGCTCCGATGGAAAGGTCTGCAGCGCTGGCTACTGCGCGACCGATCGAGAAGTCAGCCCGCAGTGCAAGCTCGCCGCTGACTGCAAGAGCACGTCGCTTCACTGCTCCGACGGCGCCTGCGCTCAGTAATCCTGCCTAACCGACGGCGGATCGCGAACCGAAAAACGGCCAGCGACCGCCTTTTTCTTTTGCCGTGATGCCTCCCGACGCACTCCCGTTTCTTGAGTGGTTTGTCCGCTCGCCTTGGGGTCTGACCTTTGCGCTGATCTGGGGCGCGCTGTGGGGCAGCTTTGCCAACGTCTGCATCTACCGTCTGCCCAAAGGTCAGTCGCTGCTTCGTCCGGCTTCGCGCTGTCCGTTTTGTCACACGCCGATTGCTTGGTACGACAACATTCCGGTGTTGAGCTTTGTCCTTTTGCGAGGATCGTGCCGTCGCTGTCATTCACGAATCGGCTGGCGCTATCCGCTGGTGGAGCTGCTGGGTGCAGGGCTGATTGCTGCCGTATTTGTGCGCTTTGTGGACAGGGATCACGCAGCGCTTCCGACGCAGCTTGCTCACTTTGTCGTCTACGGGTACTTCGTGCTGGTCTTGTTGGTGCTGTCTGCCATCGATCTGGAGCACCTGCTGCTTCCCGATCGAATCACGCTGCCCTCGACGCTGGTGTTCTTTTGTGCGGGACGACTGCTGGCTGATGTCCGCTGGATGGATTCGCTTGTGGGGATGGTGGCAGGCTACGGCGTGATTTGGCTGATTGCCGAGGTCTATTATCGACTGACGGGACGCGAAGGGCTGGGGCTTGGCGACGGAAAGCTGTTGGCTCTTGTCGGTGCTACGCTCGGCTGGCAAGCGCTGCCGTGGACGGTGTGCCTCGGATCCGTGCTTGGTTCACTGCTGGCCATTCCCTGGCTGTGGCTGCGAAAGCGACAAGACCAGACACAGACGCTGCGCCATATCGCGGTGCCGTTTGGTCCCTTTTTGGCGCTGGGGGCGGTGCTGTATCTGCTGCTGCTGCATGGACGCAGCCTCGACGAGATTGCGCGATACGTGCCGGGTCTGTAGGTGCTTGGTTAGTGTCCCGCGACGGTCATCTTGGATACGCGCAGGCTTGGGCTCATCGTCGATGATCGCTCGTCGAGATCGCTGCCAACTGCGTCGATGCGCTTGAGCAGGTCATCGAAGTTGGCAGAGATCGTGACTTCGCTGACGGGAACGGTGAGCTGTCCGTTTTCGATGAGGAAGCCGGCTGCGCCTCGGGAAAAGTCGCCGGTGACGGCGTTGAAGCCAAAGCCCATCATGTCGGTGACGTATAAGCCGCGCTCGATGCCGTCGAGAAGTCCCTGTGGCTCCGTCGTGCCAGCGTGCAAGATCAGGTTGCTGGTGGTGACGTGAGGCGAGCCTCCGACGGAGCGTCCGGCGCAGCCGTTGCTTCTGCGACCCAGCTTCCGTGCGGAATAGCTGTCGAGAAGATAGCCGCTGAGGATGCCCTGATCGACGATCACGTTGCGACGGGCGGCCAGACCTTCGCCGTCGAATGTGCGTGAGCCTGGTCCTCTCGGTCGTAGCGGATCGTCGACGATGGTGATAAGCGGCGACGCGACTTGGGTTCCTTCGCGACCGCACAGGTAAGAGCTTTTGCGATAGATCGCACCGCCAGAGACAACGCTTGCCAAGGTGCGTAGCAGTGCGCGGCTTGCGTCGGAATCGAAGACGACGGGTAGCTCTGCGGTGGCGAGCTTTTGGGCGCCCAGCTTGCGTAGGGCTCGTCGCGCGGCTTCTTGTCCGACGGATTCTGGGGTCGCGAGCTGCTGGAAGAAGCGATGCGCAGACCAAAACGACGCGTTGCGCTTCTTTCCACCTTCATCGTCGCAGAGTGCTTCGACGCTAAACGAACAGTAGGTTCCGCGTGACGAGCCAGAAAACCCGAGGCCCGCTTTGTCTGCCAGCGCCAGCGCCATGTAGCCAGCGTTGCGATCACAGCCAGCTCCGTCGCTGTTTGTGATCTTTTTGGAAAATCCGAGCGCGGCTGCTTCCGTCCGTCGCGCAATGTCGAACAGCTCGGGCGCAGACAGCTTTGCCGTCTGATCGTCCCACAGATCCAGATCGAGCAGCGACTGTCCGAGAGGAATCAGATCCTGCCTGTCGGGTAGCTCGTTGAGCTCGTCGGGCTCGCTCAGCTGGCTCAGCTCGACGGTGTCATGCACAAAACGCCGCAGCTCGGCTTCGTTCAGGTCCGACGTGTGACACACCGCAGAGCGATGGTTCACAAACACCCGCAGCCCAAGCCCGTGACTTTCTGACTCGTGAAGCAGCTCTTTTTGACCTTGGCGAATCTTGACGCTGAGCGACTGACCGGCTCCGACGATGACCTCTGCCGCATCGGCCCCATCATCGATCGCCAGCGCGGCCACTGTTTCGGCCAGCGCTTGCAGCTCTCTTTGCTTATCCATCGAAACGTGTGACACGTCTGTCTCCGATTGAAGGCTTAGGTGCGAGTTCCACCGACGGTGATGGCGGCGATCTTGACAGTCGGCGTGCCGATGCCAACGGGAACGGACTGGCCTTCTTTGCCGCAGGTCCAGATGCCGTCGGACATCTCGAAGTCGTGACCAACCATGCTGACCTTGGTAAGGACATCGGGGCCGTTGCCAATCAGGTTGACGCCTTTGAGCGGCGCGGTGATCTTGCCGTCTTCGATGAGATAGCTCTCGGTGAGCGAGAAGACGAAGTCGCCGTTCGAGATGTTGACCTGACCGCCGGAAAAGCGACGCGCAAACACGCCTCGGTTGACGGATCGGATGATGTCTTCGGGCGTGTCGCTGCCCGAGAGCAAGTAGGTGTTGGTCATGCGCGGCATCGGTTCGTGACGGAAGCTCTGTCTGCGTCCGTTGCCGCTCGGCGTGGTGCCCATGATGCGGGCCGACAAGTGATCCTGCATGTACGCGCGCAGGCGACCGTGTTCGATGAGCACGTTGCGCTGACCAGGAGCGCCTTCATCGTCGACGTTGATCGCGCCTCGGCTGTGACTGACGGTGCCATCATCGACGACGGTGCATAGCTCGGATGCGACCAGCTCCCCGACGCGGCCCGAGTAGTTCGAGGTCTGCTTGCGATTGAAGTCGGCTTCTAGTCCGTGTCCGACGGCTTCGTGCAGCAAAATTCCCGAGTCACCCGCCGCGAGCACCACGGGAAGCTGACCCGCCGGAGCTTCGACGGCATCAAGCATGGCCAGCGCGACGTGCGTGGCTTCGCTTGCGTAGTGCTCTGGGGTTCTTTGCGCAAAATAGTCGATGCCGTAGCGTCCACCACCGCCGCCGCTGCCCGACTGACGCTTGGTTCCATCTTCAGCGACAACGTGAATGCCATAGCGAAGCAGAGGCTGCTGGTCGGAATAGCGTCGTCCGTCGCCGGTTACGATGAGGATTTCGCGCTGTTCTTCGGAAAAGCTACAGACGACCTTGACGATGCGTCGATCCGCGGCGCGGGCTGCGCGATCTCCGCGACGGAGCAGATCGAGCTTGTTCGCTGCCGGTGAGTCAAGGCTGGCGACGCCGACAGGATAAAACGAAGGAATGCTGCGCGACTCAATCAGCTGGGGACCGGGACGAGCGGACGACTCAGCAATCTCGGCGGCAGTTCGCGCGGCTCTCGCCATCGCTGCTTCGTCGAGACCTTCGCAGTACGCATATCCGGTGGCTTCGCCGCGCTGAACGCGAACACCCAGACCAAGTGATACGCCGCGACCGACGGTCTTGATTCGCTCGTCCTCGAAGACGTAGCTCGCGGTCTGGCTGTGCTCAAAGTACAGGTCGGCGTAGTCGCCACCTTTGCTGAGGGCCAAGTGAAGCAGCCGTCGCAGGTCTTCGTCGGAAAGACGCGCGAAGGCGGACTCACTGTGCCGAGGATGAACTCCCGCAACGTGTCCGTGCATGGCTTGGAAGTGTTGCGCAAAGGACCAGCGAGCGCAATGGTCGCGACGACGACTACTTGGCGATGGCGAGGATGAGGACGCCGATGGCAGCGATGAGGAAGATGGCGAGTGCAACCCAGGGCAGGACCGTTCGAACGAGCGAGGGCTGGGCAGTGTTTCCCGTCGGAGCCAGCTCTTGCTTGTCCGTTCCAGCTTGGGCTGTCGCGGGCGCCGTCGAGGCTGCGTTTGGAACCGGGCGATGGTTGCCACTCGATGTCGCGGGCTGTTCACCGGGCTGCGATACCAGACCTGCGAGCGCGTTGCCCGGCGGAGTCTTGGCAGTCGGAATGTTGCCGCTCGGCGAGCGAGTCGTCGGCGTGCGATTGAGCGGAGAGATCGACGAAGGCGCTCCCGTCGAAGGCGTCGCTGGCGTCAGGCTCGGTCCCGTCGCCGGAGTAATGCCGGTGCTGCTGCCGCGAGAGCGCTGCTTGGCTCCACCTTCGCTGGCGGACGCGACGACCTGGAGAATCTCCTCGGTGGCCGGATCGCTCAGTACCTTCTTCAGGTTGTTCATGAAGGCGAAGTAGGACTCCTCCAAGTCGTCGAAGTCCATCGGACCGTCGCAGTCATCGCAGCGACAAGTCGGCGCCGAGGTGATCGGCGTTTGATGAACCAGATCGCGCGTTTCCAGACGAAGGAGCCGCTCTTTGTTGCAGCGCGGGCAGAAGTACGGAGCGTAGAAGCTCTTTACGATGCCGCTTGCAGAAAAGTTATGAACCAGATTCATCTGCGCGACGATGGCTGGTGAGCAGTTGACGAACACCAGCCTCGCGCCGAGTCGTTCAATGCGACCGAGCCAGTTGACCCAGTCACGGACGCCGCACGAGTTAATGCGCTCGATGTCGGCCAAATCAAGGACGGTGACCCCGGCTGAAAGCTGGCTTTCGATGCCAGTCAGCTCGTTGTCTTCGTCGATCACGCCTCGCAGCTTGAGGCTGACGACCCCACCTTGAGCCGCTAGCTCAGAGCCGAACTTGGCACCCATGTTCTCGTCCGCCCTCTTTCTTGCGTAAGCACCGCCGATACCGCCATATCAAGGCCAAAGAATACCTTTGGGTGGGGGCAGATCACAAGCGCGATGGTTCCCGGAGCGTCGCAGTAAGTTCGTGGAAGGTGTCCGAAAGAAAGTAACGGACCAGGTCTGATCCATTTGGAGCCAGTCCAAGCACCAGGCCACTTGGGACATCGCTGAGCGCCGCCGCATCTTCTCCTTGCAGGCGGACCATCACCTGGATGGCGATGGCAATGTCATCGGCTGCGAGAAGGCCCGCGCGCTCTGCACACAGTCCAAAGCTCGACACGACTTCGACCACGGTTTGGATGGGACGACTCTGCGCGGCGCGCTCAAACACCTGCTGCGAGCGCTTGGGTAGAAGCTGAAAAAACTCGCGGCTCTCGGGCGGCTGCTCAGACGGGGGCAGGAGCATCATCGACATCAGGCGACTGGTCTGCAAAAGCTCGCTCGGCGACAGTCGCAGAAGCGTCGCATAGCCGCCGCGCAGTGCATCCAGTGTCTGCCCGAGTAGGAATCGTCGCTCACTGTCTGCCATCCCGAGCACCGACTGATCGAGCAGCGCAACCTTTCGTCCCGTCGGAAGCTCTAGCGCGAGCGCGGTGCCCGGAACCTGCGGTGCGACGAAAAACTCGGCATCCACCGCAAACAAACGCTGCACTTCACTGACAGCGCTCAGGAAGCCAGCGTCGGGAACTTTGGCTGCGGGCGTCGTCTCGGTCGGCCAGGGCCAGGTCGGAGGAAACAGCTTGAGCAGCCCCGGAACCATCGCTTGCAGCAGATCCACGGTCAGCGAGCCACGCAGCATGCCTGGAATCAGCAGCCGCTGGCGAAGCTCTTCCCCGAGCGCCGTTCGATAGCCACCGCTGCGCTGAGGACGCTTTTCCGACGGAGTATAGCCAAGCAGCGCCGACACCGTTCGGACCCGTCGCGCGCGAACCTGCTCATTGCGGCGATCGTAGACTTCCGACAAGAGCGGATAGGCCGCCGCGCAGCGCAGATCTTGCTCGAGCACGAACTGAAGCGCCTGTTCCGCTTGATGCGTGTCCCCGATGCTGTGCAGCAGCACTTCCGCGAGCGAGATGCGATCGTCTTTTCCGTCCCACAAAAGCGGAGGTCCAGCGGGACTGGTCAGATCAAAGCACAGCGGTAGCAGCAAGTTGTCGTCGGCGCTTAGATCAACCAAGCGCTGATATTCGACCACGGCGGCTTGTGGATCACTCGCCGATAGCAGCCGGGCAAGTCCTCGACGCAGAAAGATCTCTGAGCCTCGCTCATCGACGGGACTTCCGATCGGTCGCTCGCTGGCACGCTCGATGGCATCGCGCAGCAGCGCTTCGGCTTGCTCTCGATTGCCCGTCAGAACACCCCAGCGCGCAAGCTGCAACACCGGCGGAGCATAGGTCGGATCGAGATCGATTGCCTTCAGGTACGCTTGCTGTGCGCCGGTCATGTCGCCGAGCGATTCCAGGATGCGGCCTTGATAGTCGGAATATCGACAGAGCACAGACGGAGAAACTCGCGCAGCGCCTTCGGGCTGAACCTGCGTGAGCAGCTCGTCGATCTCGGTGCGTGCTTCCAGATAGCGTCCGATTCGGAACAGCTCCTGCGACAGCATGTAGCGAGCGCGCCAGACGGTCAGCTCGGGCACCGATGAGTCAGGATGCGCGGACACGTCGATGCACTGACGGAGCAGCTTGATCGCCGAGTCGGGCTGAAGCAGCACTTCGCTATACAGACCCGCGAGCAGCAGCTCACACCTCGC
This sequence comes from uncultured Myxococcales bacterium, assembly GCA_937868485.1. Lineage (GTDB taxonomy): Bacteria > Myxococcota_A > Polyangia > Palsa-1104 > JAEUJZ01 > JAEUKA01. The sequence goes on from CALMML010000153.1 coordinate 16,661, forward strand.
GATCGTCGGTAGCTGCGATGCGTCGGCGGTCTTCTGAAGCCGCTCGATGAACGACTGAAGCAGGGAAACCGCCGCATCCCAGCGTGCGAGCCGCGTGTACGCAGCCGCGACCAGCTCGATCACCTGAGATTCGTCGGGTTTCTGACGGAGCGCTTCGGCCAGCAGCGTCTCTGCCGCTTCGCTTTCGCCAGCCCGCTCGGCCAGCGCGGCCTGCGCACACAGCAGCAGCGCAAGCTGCTCGGCCATGTTTCGTCGACGATATTGCTTTTCCAGCTCGCGGCAAGTCGGCGTCAGATCGAAGCCTGTGTCCGTCTGAAGACAGAGAGGAACCAGCAGCCCGAGCGCAGCCATGTTTTCGGGCCAGATCTCCAGCGCCAACACCACCGACTCACAAGCGACGCGAAGCTCTCCGACTTTCGACGCTGCGTGCGCACGCTTGGCATGGAAGCTGGATCGTTCCGCTGGCTCACCTTCGCGCGCGGCCCGGACGAGCAGGACTTGTCCCGTCTGATACGTCCGGTAAAAGTCGCCACGCTCGTAATAGACGTGGAACAGCGCGCGATGGGCCGGAAGACAGTCTTTGTCGACGGTAAGTGCTCGCTCGTAATACTCAATCGCACGCTCGGGCTGACGCAGCTTGTCGAGGTAAATCTGTCCGATGTGCGCCAGGATTCCGGCTTGCTCTTTGGGCTCAGTCCACAGCTTGGACTCAAGCTCCAGCGTCTGCGTCACGCGCGCGTAGTCTTCTCGACGGACGTAAATGTCACGCAGGCTGTGCAGCGCGGGCAAACACGCCGCCGAGGTCCGCACCGCCGCCTCGTAATAGCGAATCGCTTCGTCTTCTTTTCCGAACTTCGCCTCGGTGACGGATCCGCACTTAAAGTACAGCAGCGCTTTGTGCTGACGATCCGTGACCAGCCGAATTTGCCGTCGCGTGATGTCGACCAGCTCGGCCCAGCGCTCGTTGGCTTCCAGCAGTCGCGCCATCGCGTCGAGCGCTTCTCGGTGCGTCGGCTGCGCTTCCACCACTTGCCGATACGCCGAGATCGCTCGGTCGTGATCGCGCAGACCTTCTTCACACAGCAGACCGATTCGCATGTGCAGCGCGATGATCTGCTGCTCTTCGTTGGCCAGCGTCACACGCGTCGACAGCAGCGCCACCAGCTTTTCAAAGTCGCGCGTGCTTTCGTAGTGATGTTCCAGCGCATCGAGCGATTCCGCGTCGGTGGGATCGACCGCATGGAGCTTTTCGTAGAAGCGAACAGCCTCGATGACATCGCGCAGCTTGGCGGTTGCCACTCTCGCCGCTCGACGGAGGATTTCCACCCGCTTGCTGTCGTCCCGAACAAGCTGCGCCCGTCGCTCATAGGCTGTCAGCAGCTCTTTCCACTGGTTGCGCCCGGCGTAAATTCGTTCGAGCGTCGCTTGCGTCGCATCGTTTTCCGCGTCGGACTCGAGCGCTTTGGTGTAGCTGACGAGCGCGTCATCGACCTGCTGAAGATACTGAAGCTGAACCTGTCCTCGTCGCAGATGTAGATCGGCTGGACGATAGGATCGGGTCTTTTGCGTCTCGATGAGGCGCAGCGCGGTTTGGTAAATTTTGAGCGGGTCGGGCAATGGCGGCGGAGGGAAAAAAGTCCGCTGGTGGGGGG
>CALMML010000154.1 GCA_937868485.1 uncultured Myxococcales bacterium
AACATTCCCAAGCTCTGTCAGATGCTGCTGGGAGGCAACCGCACCGGACGGGTTGGCTACAGTGCGCTGCCACCGCTGGCGCAAGATGTGTATGCACGACTGAAGCCGCTCGGAATCAACCTGGATGCGTCCACGATTCAGCGTGCGCTCATCGACTTCAAAAAAGATCCGCACCTGCTTGCGTGCTCGGATCTGCTGTGGATGCTTCACTATCTGACGGCAGGACATCCGGTGCTGCGTCCGATTATGGGAGAGCGCAAGCTCGGTCACGTTCCGGTTCAGGAGTCCTGGGACGTGTCGATCGGAAAGTATCAGGAGTCGATCATTCGGCTCGGATACGAAGGTGTTACGGTCGAGTTTGTCGTCGAAAAGCGCCTCAAAGCAGAGTGCTTTGGTCCTACCGCCAAGACCGTAACGGCGCTCAAAGCAGCAGAAGACTCGATTCTGTTTCTGAAGAGTGAGCGACTGACCGAAGAGCTGGGAAGTCGCGCCGTGGATCTGCTGCGCAATGAGATGAGCGCGCAAGATGCCCCCAAAGTGGTCGAGCGAATCCGTCACTTGGTTCACTACTATCGCGCGACTCCGGGCGGACTCCCAAGCTGGCTCAAGGACTTCGTAGCGACGGGATATTCGCACTACTCGATGCTGCTTCCCAGAGGCTTTGAGGATCGCGGAACGCGTCCCAGTGAAGTCGCAGGAATGCTCAGCTTTGTGTTCGACTTTGAGCCGCAAGCACTGGCACTCGGATGTCAGCGCAGTCAGCTCGAGATCGCGATCAAGCAGGCCGGTCCCGTCACAACCGATCCAGCCAAGATTGGTCTTTTGTGGGCGTCCGAGCTGCTGCTCAAGCTGCGTGACATTGACTCGATCCGCGCGTTCTTGGATCAGACGCTCGACAATCCGCTGATGCTGCCGGTGTTTCCGCAGTACGTCTCTGGATTCCTGCTCGCGCTGTCGTTTGCGCCCGTGATTGGTCGCGTGGTCGTCGAGCTTCTGTCCAAAGCGTTCGCACGTCTGCCAGAGGAGATCCTGTATCCGTGGCTGCCGGGACTCCTTTTGTCGCTGCGTCCGTATGCGGAAGATCTGCTGCCGCGACTGCTCAAGGATGTAAACGGACTGTTTCCCAAGGATCTCAAGTCGCTGTCGAAGTGGCAGGCTCCGTGGGATAAGCAGCAGGACAAAAAGCCGAGCGATGCGTCGACGGCCCCTTCAGCAGCGGGACAGAGTGCGGGATCTGCGACGACAAGTGCAGCCGTACTTTCGCCCGAAGAACAAGCCGTGGTGAACTTACTTGGATCTGCGCCCACCACCGCAAACAGCCTTGCTGCGCTGCTTTCCTAAGCCTGCATCGATTCCTCGATAGACCGGCCTCGCTTCGCAGACCACACGCGCTTGGCTTACGCATCTTCACCCTCGGCGGGCCGGTTTTCCGGTCGATTTGCCAACACATGGAGCGCTTTGCGGCTACCATGCGCCCTTTCTTATGACCCGAGCTACCGACCAACACATCCCCCACACGGGGACCGCTTCGCACTCTCCGTCCGTTCACACCGTCGATAAGGCGGCACTTACGGACTCTCCGTTCGCTGCGCTGGGACTGATTCCTGAACTAGTCCGTGCCGTCGCTGAGTCTGGCTATACACAGCCGACTCCCATCCAGCAGCAGTCGATTCCTCCGCTCCTGAAAGGGCACGATATCCTGGGCTGCGCGCAGACTGGAACGGGCAAGACGGCTTCCTTTGCGCTACCGATTCTGCAGCTTCTGAACGCTCAAAAGAAGCCAGCGCCCGTCGAAACCAAGCCTGTTCGGCATCCTCCTACGGCGAAGAAGATTCGCGCGCTGGTGCTATCGCCGACCCGCGAGCTGGCCAGTCAGATCGAGGAGAGCTTCCGCATCTACGGCGCGCACACGGGACTGACCAGCACGGTCATCTTTGGTGGTGTCAAGCAAGGTTCCCAAGTTCAGCGTCTGCGCATCGGGATCGATATCTTGGTGGCGACGCCGGGGCGACTGCTGGATCTGATGGGACAGGGCTTTGTCTCGCTGACCGACCTTCAGTTTTTCGTGCTGGATGAAGCGGATCGCATGCTCGACATGGGCTTCATTCACGACGTGCGGAAGGTGCTCAAAGAGCTGCCTCCGGTTCGTCAGTCGCTGCTGTTTTCGGCGACGATGCCGCCGGACATTGAAGCGCTGGCGATGACGTTTTTGCGCAGTCCGGTGCGCGTTGCGGTGACGCCGCCATCGTCGACCGCAGACCGCATCGAACAGTCCGTCTACAAGGTTGGCAAAAACGACAAGCCGAAGCTTTTGACGCACCTGCTCAAAGACGCAAACCTGTCGCGCGTGCTGGTCTTTACGCGCACCAAGCACGGAGCCAACAAGGTCGTCAAGCAGCTTGCCGACGCTGGCTTCAAGGGCGAAGCGATTCACGGCAACAAGTCGCAGAACGCGCGCGAAGCAGCCCTGGCTCACTTCAAGAGTGGTGAGACCCGCATCCTGGTTGCCACCGACATTGCAGCGCGCGGCATTGATGTTGACAACGTCAGCCACGTCATCAACTACGACATTCCGAACGAGCCAGAGAGCTACGTTCACCGCATCGGTCGCACCGCGCGTGCCGGGGCAGAAGGCATCGCTGTTGCATTCTGTGACTGGGATGAGCAGGGATACCTCAACAGCATTGAAAAGCTGATCCAAAAGCGCATTCCGGTGGTGGCAGAGCATCCGTTTGTGTCTTCATCGGGTGCGCGTTCCGAGCGAACGGACTCCGCGCCTGCGCAGCGTCCCCAGCGCTCGGGACACGAGAAGCCGCGTGGTGACCGACCGCAGCGCAGCGGACGTTCCGATTCGGCACCGCAGCGCTCGCCGCGTCCTGCACAAGAAGGACAGCGCAGCCAGCGTTCCGATCATTCGCCAGCGCCCAAAGATCGTGGTGAGCGTCCTGATCGCGGTGAGCGCAGCGAGCGAAGTGGTCAGGGTCCGCGACCTCCCAAGCCAGCGCAGCGCGATCAAGGAAACCAGCGTCGCAGTGACGGTCCCAGCCGTGATGCCAATCGTCCAAGTGGTCGTCCCCAAGGTCCCAAGCCTGGTGGTCGTCCGCAAGGTGGTGGCGCAGGCGGCGGCGGGGATCGCTCGCGTGGCAATGGCCAAGCCCAGCGAGAGCGCACCGAGCGTCAGCTCGACTGGATGAAGCGCTACACCTAAGACTCAAGCCGATCGGACGATTCAATATGAATCGTTTGAAATGCCTAATATTGGACAGACGGAGGATGCAATATGAGTCCTTTCATCTGCCTAATATTGGGCTTCCGGTGCGTTTCCCAATCGGTGGCTGATGCGCCGGACGTTGCGCGTCTTGGGTTCGTTAGGAAATCACTGGAAGCTTCACTTTTACGTCGGTGGGGGCGCCTTTTCGGAAGCGAAAATCACAGTGCGAGTCGCCTTGCGCAATCGTCTTGCTGCGCGCAAGTCCCCAGCCGAAGACCTCGCTGCCGATGATGTCGGACTGACAGATGTATGGCGCAAAGTCCTGGGCGCCCACATCGTGCGCAAGCTGAGCAATCGCACAGCGACGATACGTGACCCCGTAGTCGAACTGTCCGGGCTGCGCGGGTAGGTAGTCCACTTCCCAACCACCAACGGGAGACTGCTTGGACTGGGCGGCGAGACGCTTCGTCAGAAATCGCCACGGCGCTGAAAACATCGTCCACGACAGCAGCCACTTCGTCAGCTTCGACATCTTGGCAAAGCGCTGTCTCGTCGCTGCATCGCAGATCGGCCATACCTGCGCGGCGGACATTCCCTGACGGTGAAGCACCAGATAGAGCGCAATGTAGATCGCTCCCCCGACGCTAAACGCCCGCATCTGCGGTCCGGGATCGGGCATCCGCTCAAGGAGTCGCGAAAACTCCGTCGGAAGCTCGGAAAGGACGGTCCGTGCGGCCTCGGCTGAAAGCGCTTTTTCGACGAGCGGTGAAAACTCCGCCTGCCAGCTGGCCAGCTCCGCGTGGGCTTGCTTGGACACGGACGACAGCATCTTCGACATCGCTTGCTCCTTGCGCCGCATCAAGTGGTCTGGGACCGTGCGCCGTATGTTCATGATATCCGATGACTGTCCCGTCTCGGTTGTGACGAGCCCGACATTTCTTCCAATAGATCGGGTTACTTTGCGATACAGTCGCTTGTATCGGAACGCCATCTACGGCCTTCTTGTGCTTTGGTTCCCGGAGGTGTGTTTTGTCTAGCGGTGTTATAAGGCCCACGACTGCTCGCTCCATGTTCCCGCTTCGTCGGGCGCGGGCTTACACGCTGTCTGCTCTTCTGTTTGTCTCGGGATCAGCGACGATCGCCTCTGCGCAGTCGGCTCCGGTCCAGCCTGCGGCACCAGCAGCTGCCGCACCGACGCCTGCTCCGGCAGCGACAGCGGCTCCGAAAGCCAAGCCTGTTGTGAAGCCGCCCGTTGCCAAGGCTCCGGTTGCAAAGACGGTGACAGGACCGAAGCCGCTGCCGCCTGCGCCGAAAGGTCCCGCGCTGAGCAAGTCCGAAGCCTATCAGCGAGCGGCTCCAGCGACGGTGTTTCTGATCGCCAAGGACGGCAATCGCTTCAACAGCGCACTCGGCGTCATCGTCAAGCCAAACGGCGTGGTCGTCAGTGATTCACGGCTGATGTCGGGCGTCGAAAAAGGCCAGGTCTACGCGTTTCAGTACGATCCGTCGTTTGCTGGCGACGAAGATCCGCTGATTTTTCTGCGCGCAAACCAGGCCAAAGCGCTGCCGGTTCAGGTGGTGCGAATGGATGCGCCCAATCACTTGCTGCTGCTCCAGCTTCCAGAGCCGCCCGCGAAGCAGCCGTATAAGTCGCTCGATCTGTACGACGTGCGGTCGACGACCAGCGTCGGAGCGGACGTCATCGGGCTGCGGACGCACGGACGGCAGACGCTGGCGATGATGACCGGCTCGATCATGTCGATGCGTCCCGGTTCGATTGAAACCGATCCGCCGCTGACGATTGAGCACACGGGTGGACCGCTGCTATCAGCGACGGGGCGACTGCTGGGCATCGTGACGTTTTCGGACAAGTCGGTGGACACAGCTGGCGTGGCGCGTCCCGTCGAGCTGCTGAACAACCTGCTGACCGGAATGACGGGAACCCAGGTTGCGTCGCCATCGAATACAACGCCAGAGCCCGCCGCAGAGTCGCGCAACAGCGTCGAAGCGGTTCGGATTGCACTCGGCAATGCACTGGCGCAGAAGATGGACAAGCGTCCGGCGCTGATCCTGCACAGCGAGTTCATTCACTCGATGGCGATGCGCGGTCGGGTTCCGCTGCGAGACCTCGAGTCGATTGAGTTTCTAAACGGACTCATTGCGACGGTGACCAAGGACAGCCCAGGCAAGTCCAAGGTGGTCGCGGAGCTGTTTCCGCTGCTGGTGACCGATCGGAAGGGCCGCGCGTACCGTCGGGAAGGAACCAAGTACAACATGGTTCCGACGAGCGACTTCGGCACCGTCGCCATCGACGACTCAAACGGAATGCTGTTTACGACGGACAGCAAGCGCAACCTGATCTACTACGATGCCGAGGGCAAGAGCTGGCGTCCGACGCACATCTCGCCGGTTTCGCAAGTTGGTGTGACGGGCGGAAAGATCTTTGCGCTGCTCGAAGACGGACGGCTGATGACGTCGAGCTTCGACGGAAAAGACTCGCTTCAGCTGTGGCCGAAGCTCATCAAGTCGGGCAACGTCATGGCGTCGCAAGGCGTGATGTATCTGTTCGACGGAGACAAGATCTTCCGGTATCGCAATGGCTCGTGGGATAACAAGCTCAAGCCAATTGCGTTTGCGATGCAGCAGCTGGTGATGCGTGGCGACGGCTACTACGGACTGGATCTAAACGGTCGCGTGTTTTCGTCAGTGGCGCAGCGCTACATCGATCGCGATGCCAACATCTTCAAGCTGTGGGCGATTGGTCGCGACTTGATGGTCATCACCAAAGACAACCTGCGCTTCTATTACTCCGTCGATGAGGATCAGTGGCGGCCGTGGACGCAGTGGTAAGAAAAGACGCGCTCCCGCACGTCGTCATCATTGGTGGCGGCTTTGGCGGTCTGACGGCAGCCAAGGAGCTGGACGGAGCGCGCGTTCGCGTCACGCTGATTGATCGCATCAACCATCACCTGTTTCAGCCGCTGCTGTACCAAGTCGCGATGGCGGGTCTGTCGCCGGCTGATATCGCTGCGCCGATTCGCTCGGTGGTGCGGTTTCAGCCGAATGTGAGCGTCCTGCTCGCGGAAGTCCAAGACATCGATCCGACGGAAAAGCGGGTCAAGCTCGATCGCGGAGAGCTTCACTACGACTATCTGATCGTCGCTGCGGGCGCGCAAAATCACTACTTTGGACACGATGAGTGGGCCAAGTACGCGGTTGGGCTCAAAGACATTGATGATGCCGTCGAGGTTCGTCGGCGTGTGCTGCTGGCATTTGAAGCGGCAGAGCGCACCGTCGATCCGGCAGAGCGTGAGCGTCTGTTGACCTTCGTGGTCGTCGGTGGTGGACCCACTGGCGTCGAGCTGGCAGGTGCGCTGGGTGAGCTGTCTCGTCACGTCTTGGCGCGTGACTTTCGCAACATCAATCCCGCGCAGTCCAAGATCATTCTTATCGAGGGTGGCACGCGCATTCTCAGCTCGTTTCCCGAGCACCTGTCGATGCGTGCGGTGATTGATCTGGGTCAGCTGGGCGTCGAGGTTCGCACCGGACTTCGGGTCACGCGCATTGATGGTCGCGGCGTCGAAGCCAGCGGTAAGCAGATTCCGACAGCGACGGTGCTGTGGGCGGCGGGTGTACGAGGATCGCCCCTTGCGGGCAAGCTCGGCGGAGAAGTCGATCGTCAGGGTCGCGTCGTCGTGCAGCCTGACTTGTCGGTGGGCTCGCGTCGCGAAGTGTTTGCCATCGGTGACATGGCGGCGTTTCTGCATCAAGACGGAAAGCCACTTCCTGGTGTCAGTCCCGTCGCGATTCAGCAAGCGAAGCATGTGGTGCAGAACCTCTGCGCGGATCTCGATGGACACGAGCGCACGCCGTTTGTCTACGTCGACAAAGGCAGCATGGCGACCATCGGACGCGCGGCTGCGATTGCGCACATTGGACGGATTCAGATTGGCGGATTTTTGGCGTGGATGCTGTGGCTGCTCGTCCACATTTTCTTTCTGATTACGTTCCGAAACCGCGTCGCTGTGCTGATGAACTGGGCGTATCAGTACTTCACGTATAAGCGTGGCGCGCGGCTCATCACGGGACACCGACTGAAAGCAGGCGCGGAATCGGATGTTGCCATCGCTGCGCTGCCTCGGAGCGCACTTACGGCTGCGGTCGTCGGTTCGCCAGATCCGTCAGCGAGCAGTTCAGCAGCGTCGGGAACGGGTCCGCTTCCGGTCCCTCGCTCCGGCGGATAAGCAAGTTCTGCCCAGTCGTTCGTCCGAGCGGCCACAGCGGAATGTGCATGTCTTGCACGAGCAGTCGCGCATCGGCCTGACGGTCGGCAAAGATCGCAAGTAGGTGATGCGAGCCTGTCCGACGACACAGCTCGATCGCACTGGCTTCATCTGCACACAGCGTCGACGGCAAGACCACGGTACAGCCCACCTGAGGCGGACCCAAGCAGCCGGACACCAGCGCCGTTAGCAGGTTTTGCTCGTCGAGCGCGCGATGCGCACAGAGCAGTCCTTGTTCAACCAGCGTCGTGAGCGCGGCCTTGGCTTGTGGGTGTGGCTGCCGAGGATCTCCGAGGATCGCGAGCAGCAGTCCGGGCCGACCAAACACCAGCGGTTCTTGCGACGAAAGGGAATCAGGTTGCCAGCAGCGCAGCAGGTCCACAGACGCATCGTAGGCTCGCTTTTCGGACGAGCCCAAGCGATAAAATGGGGAATGCCTAAGGGACGACATGGCTGAGCCACTGCTTTCGGTCAAGGGTCTGCGCGTCGATTACGAAGACATCACTGCCGTCGATGATGTGTCATTTTCCGTCGAAGCGGGGATGGTCTACGGGCTGATTGGTCCAAACGGAGCGGGCAAGACCTCGATCATTCGCGTGATTGCGACGCTGCTTCAGCCGACCTACGGTCAGGTTCAGGTCTGTGGCATCGATCTCGTCGCGGATCCGCTGCACGCGCTGCAACACCTGGGCTTTATGCCGGACATGCCGCCGCTGTACGAAGACCTGTTCGTCGAGGAATTTTTGGAGCTGTTTGCCTCGGCGTACGGGCTGTCGGGCGCGGCGCGGACCAAGCGGATTGATGCGCTGCTGGAAAAGGTTCAGCTCGTCGAAAAGCGTCGGACTCCCGCCGGAGAGCTTTCACGCGGAATGAAGCAGCGACTGTTTTTGGCCAAGACCCTGCTTCACGATCCGAAGGTGCTGCTGCTCGATGAGCCAGCGTCGGGACTGGATCCGCGTGCGCGGCTCGATATGCGCGATGTCATCGTCGAGCTGGGACGAGAAGGCAAAGCCGTCGTCGTATCCAGTCACATCCTGGCGGAGATGGAAGACTTCTGTAACAGCGTCGGCATCATGGAACGCGGCAAGATGCTGCTGTCGGGACGAATCGGCGACATCTTGAAGCAGCTTCGTCCCGGTCTGCTGCTGCGCGTGCGCCTGCTTCAGCCCGACGATCGCTTGGGTGCGCAGCTTGGTGGATTTGCAGGAGTCAGCGACGTGGAAGTCGATGGATCCAGTGCAACATTCAAGCTCGCTGGCGAAGCCGATGCCGCGGCCAACCTGCTGCGTGAGCTGATTCAGAGAGACTTTCGCGTCGCTGAGTATCGCGAGCTGACGTCCAACTTGCAGGATATTTTCTTGCAAGTCTCGACGGGGAGAGTGTCATGAGCGAGCCCATCGTTCGTGTACTGGACAATCCGATTCTGATTGCGCAAGCGCGTCGCCGACTTCGCCGCACACAGCTTGTTTCTTCGTCGCTGGTCTTCGGTCTGCTTGGGCTCTGTGCGCTGCTCATCGCGTGGAGTTCATCGAGTCAGAAAGACGGGTTTTCGACGCTGGAATATGTGATGGTCATCGGAATTGCGCTGTTGCTCTTGCTTCGTGGCAGCAACCGCATCGCCGAAGCCGTTCGCGAAGAGCGCGTGAGCGGACTGCTCGACTTTCATCGCGCCACACCGACGACTCCCTGGACGGATGCACTGGGCTATGTGCTGGGCTGTCCTGCGCGGGAATATCTGGCATCTGGCCTGCTTGCGGCGTTTGCGCTCATTGCTGCGCCGTTTTCTCGCTTTTCCGTGACCGCAGTGCTCGCTTCGCTGCTGGTCTTGTTCGTAAACGGCCTGCTCTATCACTGCTTTGCGCTGTGGGTCGGTCTGACGGTGTCTCACAAGCGAGGCGCGTCCGGCATCATCATCGGCACGCTGGTGGTGGTGCTGCTGACCGGCTTTGGGTCGGAAAGCCTGGGCGCGATTTCGTATCTGACGCCCTACCCTGCGATCACGGCGCTGCTCGTCAATCCCGATCGGACGCTGCCAGCGGTGTCGTTCTATGGAGTGCCCATTCACTCGCTGTGGCTGACGCTGCTGGTGCAAGGAAGCGTGCTGTTTGGACTGAGTCATGCGGCCTCGCGCAAGATTCGACACGATGAGTCGCTGTCGTTTTCTCGTCTGGGAACGCTGTATCTGTTTGGCTGGATGGCGTTTCTATCGCTCGGAGCGGTGTGGCAATACCTACAGCCAGCGACGCAAGCATTGGCTCCATCGGTATCGAGGCAGATGGATTCAGCGCTGGTCATCGGCTATCTGGCGGTGGGAACCGTGCTGGCCGCTGGGCTGGTGATTGGGCAAGTGCCCTCGTATTTGATGGTGCTACGCGCGCTGCGACGTGCGCGACGACAAGGTGCGCAGCAGCTGAGCTGGCTCGACGACGGAGGCAGGACCGAGCCGCTGACGCTTGGACTGTGGGCGATGCTCGTCGCGGGACTTCTGATCATCCACCGCGCGATGGCCAGCAAAGTGCAAGCACCTCTTCTTGGTGAGCCCATGATGTGGACGCTGCTGTCGACGCTGCTCTATCTGCTGTTTGTGCAGCTCGCGAGCGAGTTTGTGCGGCTCCGTCATCGCGGATCGACCCATGCCGTCGCGGTGCTGGTGTTCTTTGTCTCGCATGTGCTTCCGGGGCTGCTCAGCATTGTCTTCCGAGGAACCGACTCCGTTCCAGGCACGCTGCTGATGGCGGTCTGTCCGGCGTTTTCGATCGTACAATCCGCAGTCTTTCTGTCCGATACCTGGTTTGCGCGGATTCCCTCGTCTGAAGCGATCGGAGCCATCCGATTTTCGCTGTCGGTGTCGATTCCCATCACGCTGCTGGCCTGCGCCTATTTCTCTATCGAAGTCCGTCGCTGTCGTCGCGACTTGGCTGCCAAGATCGCCGCCAGCTCACCGTAACCGTAGACGCAGATGTCGAATCCTTTTCCCGTCGGGTCCAGTCGGATCGTTGGCTTTGCGTGTGTGCTGGGCGCGGCGCTCAGCTGGAGCCTGGCTGGCATTGGCATCAAGTCGGTTCCGCTGTCCGGCTTGCGCATCGCTGGCTGGCGTAGCTTGCTGGCCCTGCCAGTGATTCTGCTCGTGCTGCTGTGGCGCGTTCGCGGAGATCTGCCTGCGGTGCTTCGGCTGTCGCTTGGGCGCTGGCAGACCTGGGTTGCGGCGCTCTGTTATGCGTGGACGATGCTGTCGTTTGTGCTCGCGAGCAAGCTGACCACCGCAGCCAACGCGATCCTGCTTCAGTACACCGCGCCGATGTATGTGATTTTGCTGTCGTGGCCGCTCCTCGGTGAGCGCGTCGGCCTGCGTGACATCGTTGCGGTGGTGGGCTGTTTTGTCGGCATTGCTTGGTTTTTCATCGACCAGCTCTCGAGCGCGGGACTGCATGGCAACTTGCTGGCGCTGTCGTCGGGCGCGGGTCTTGGACTGCTGCCTCTTTTGCTGCGTCGATCCGAAGCGCCAAGTCCGCACTGTGACGCCCGCACGCGCTCGCTGCTGCCGCAGGTTCCCACCGTCGTGCTGCTGCTTGGCAATGCGCTGGTGGTTGTGGCTGGCTTTCCGCAGCTTGTGCGCACACCGAGCCTCTCTTGGACCGTCTGGCTGTGGCTGAGCCTTCTCGGCGTCGTGCAGATTGCGCTGGCCTATCTGCTGTACGCGGCGGCGGTTCGTCGCTTGCGAGCGGTTGAGTGCTTGATGCTCGCGTCGCTGGAGCCCATCTTGAACCCGCTGTGGGTTGCGCTTGGAACCGGCGAGCTTCCCAGTCGCGCCGCCGTCTATGGCGGTCTGCTCATCGTCAGCTCTGTCATCAGCCACGGAATCTACGGCGCACTACGCAAGCCGGGCTGATTCCCTCTCGTCGCTCGATTTGACATACTCTGCCGCCATGTCGGCCTTTCTTGACGATGACGAGCCCACGATCGCTCCGCACTTGGTTGCCCGCTTGCGACCGATTCGCTTGCTCTGTCTCGATGTGGACGGAGTGCTCAGCGACGGACATCTCTATTTTTCGGGCGGCGAAGGCGATGCGCGCTTCTGTCAGCGCTTCTCGGTCCGCGACGGAGTCGGCATCAAGCTGCTTCAGCAGTCCGGTCGCCACGTCGCCATCTTGTCCGAAGGAAACATCTTGTCCGGTCGCGTCCGTGCCGAGTCGCTCGGCATTGTTCACGCCTACTTCGGTCTGCGCAACAAGGTCGCTACCTTTCACGAGCTTCTGTCCACGCTGTCCCTTCAGCCTGACCAAGCCGCTTTTGTCGGTGACGAGGTATCGGATCTGCCGCTGCTGTCGCTGGTTGGCTTTTCTGCCACCGTTCCCGACGCAGTCCGAGACGTTCGACGCGCCGTTCACTACGTGACCAGTCGTCCCGGCGGAAGTGGTGCCGTGCGTGAAGTCTGTGACCTGATTCGTCGCGCTGCGGACACCTAATCACCGAGTCCAGCCGTCAAGAACACCATCGAAGGAGAACTGTATGTCGAGCGCGGTGCTACTAACCGGAGCGACGGGATTTTTGGGCCGTGAGCTGCTGAAGACGCTGATAGAAGAGCTACCGACGGAACAGCCCATCTATTGTCTGATTCGCGGACACGAAAAAGAGGCCAGCGTCACCGCGCGTCCCAGCGATCAAGCGCGCGCTCGTCTACGCAAGCTGCTGTCCGACTTGGGCTACGACCGCTTGAGCGATCCCAAGATCACCCGCGTCTCGGCCATCAGCGGTGACATCAGCCATCAAGACTTGGGCACCCAGCCCGAAGACTACGCGACGCTGACTGCGCAGGTTGGTCACATCTATCACGGCGCAGCGACGGTGCGATTCGATCTGCCGCTGCCCGAAGCGCGTCTTATCAACGTCGTCGGAACCAAGCACATCTTGGATCTGACCGATCGCATCGCAGCCAGCGGTCAGCGCATTCGACTCAGCTACATCGGTACGTCTTTCGTCGCTGGAACGCGCAAAGGTCGCGTCTTTGAAAACGAACTGACCGTCGATCAGCCCTTTCACAACACCTACGAACAGACCAAAGCCGAAGCCGAAGCGCTCGTTCGTCGCGCGATGACGGAAAAAGGACTGCAAGCGACGCTGTTTCGTCCCTCGATCATCGTCGGTGATTCCAAGACCGGTGAGACGTCTAGCTTCAAGGTCATGTACTGGCCACTCAAGGTGTTTTCGCGGGGACTGATTCCGATTGTTCCCGCGTCACGCTCTGGCATCGTCGACATGGTTCCGGTGGACTACGTGATCGCCGCCATTTGGGAGCTTTCTCGTCGCAGCGACACCATCGGAGGCTGTTATCACTTGGCCGCCGGTCCTGACTGCTCGACGACGATTGGCGAAGCGCTGGATCTGGCCGCTGCGTTCTTTCGCGTTCGCAAGCCGCTGTTTGTGCCGATTGAGACCTTCGAGCGCTACGTCCGTCCGCTGTTCAACTTCTTTTTCCGAGGCAAGCGTCGTCAAGCGCTCGATGCGGGACGCGTCTACGTGCCGTACCTGAACTATCAAGCGTCGTTTGATACGCAAAAGACGCGACAAGCGCTGGCTGGAACCCAGATCGCACCGTCGCTGGTGACGCGCTACTTTCAGACGCTGATGCAGTTTTGTGTCGATACCGACTGGGGAAAGCGCTCGGCTTCCGATTCAGCGTCGAGGCGGACGAGTCAGTAGCTCATAGACCGCGACGCACACCGACTTTTGTCCGTGACGCTCGCTGCTCTTGGCGTTGTGGATGGCGTGAAACAGCTGCGTTGCGTTCTTGAGCAGTCGCGTGAGCGGCACAAAGTCCGCCGCCGCTGCGGGCTTTCCACCCGGTGGATCTGCGACGCAGTGCGCACTGGTATCCAGCGCGTGTGCGTTGCGACAGCCGAGCGGTCTGACCGGATAAATGCTGCACTGTCCGTCGCGGAGAAACGCACACGGAATCGCGCGACGAAAGTGTTCCAGATGAACCGCATCGAGCGTCGCTTGCTGACCTTGCGCAAACGCAGCCATCGCACGCTCAGACGCACTTCCCGTTTGCTGTTTCCACGTCGGATACGCCGCCAAAAACGCCGCTTTTTCTTCCGCGTGCTCGGGCTGTTTCAAATACGCCGCAATGCGCAGCGCTTCGGGCAGATAGCACGTCACCAAGATCGCACAGCACGACGAGCAGCCGGGATGACAGTGAATCCGCAGACCTTGCTGTTCCGCGTGCGCGGCGCGAATGCGAACACCTTCGTCGAACTCTTCCGCCAGCGCCGAGACAATCTCCACCGCTTCCGCATCGCCAATCGGTCGTGCAAAGCGCTTCGTTCCGACGGCGTAGCGCGGATCGCTCGATAGCTCGCTGACCAGTTGCTCAAGTCGGGCAGGATCGAGCGTCATGTTAGTGCTTCGTCGCTGCGCCAGCGGACGCGGCCAAGCTTGCGGCCTGTTGCAGCTCTTTTAAGAGCGGCTGCGCGTTGTAGATGCCCTTGAGCGACTCAATCAGCCCCGCCGAGTGAACCGACACCGCCCGATTCGCCGTGTCGTCATAGAAAAACACACCGCCAAGCGACTGCATGTTTCCGTCGAACACCACACCGACCACCTGCGCATCGCGGTTGAGCACTGGACTTCCCGAGTTGCCACCGATGATGTCGAGCGTGCTCACAAAGTTCAGCGGCGTCGACGGCTTTAACCGACCTTTCGCAGCCAGCCATGATCCGGGCAGCACAAACGGCTCGCGTCCTGTGTGACGGTCAAACGCACCGCCGAGCAGCGTAATCGGCGCCAGCTCTTGTCCCAGATCTTTGTAGCCACGCACCGTTCCGTACGTCACGCGCAGCGAAAACGTCGCATCGGGATACACCGACGTGCCTTGCACCGCGAACAGCGCTTGCGCGACCAGCTCAGAGTTCTTTTTGACCACCGACTCGACGTTGTCTTGATAGAGCTTGCGAATCAGCCGCGACTGTCCGTCGACCGCACGCGCAAAGCGAATCATCGGGTCCGTCGAAGCCGCCGTCGCTTTGATGCCTCCGTCCCACAGCGCCTTGCGCACCGACGCATCACCCAGCCGCGAACCGTTTACCAGGTTGCGCGCAATCTCGTCGGGAGAATACGGTCCAAACGTCTCTTTGATAAACGGATGATTCGGCCCGAGCGCCTCGCGCAGCTTGTGCAGCGAATACGACAGCTGAAGGATCTCCAGCTGCGGATACAGCGTCGAGTGAGCCAGCAGCGTGTGCGACATCGACAAAAGCGCCGAGTCGCGGAACTCTCCCAGACGCTGCTCCGACGGCTTTTGCCTCTCTTCTGCGCCCCGTACAAGCTGCCGCGCATAGTGAAACAGCGTCGAATGAAACGCGCGTCCCACCTCGAGCAGCGCGTGCTCTTTGTAGATCTTGCGCAGCTCATCTTGCGAGCGCGACAGCGCATCCCACGCCCCACCAAAGCGCTTTTGCCAGTCGGGATTTTGCGCCACCTGCGATCGCAGCGCTTCTTCTGACGCGCGCTTGGCCAGCAGAAAGTTGCGGTTCGCCAGCGTCTCTTGCTGACCGAGCAGCGACTTGTACCAGTTTTCTACGTCGTAGAGCGGCTCTGTGCTGATGCGCTTTTGCTCCGGCCCCATCTTCGCAAACTCGAGCAAGTGCCCGCGCAGCTCCGCCAGATACAAGAGCAGCTCGGGATTGGCCACGTCGCGCAGCAGCTCCAGCTGAGACACCGTCATCAGACGCTGCGTCGAGCCTGGATTTCCCGTCGAAAACACCAGATCGCCCGCAGCAACGCCCGTTGGACTGACGGGAAAGTAGTTGGTCGTCTTCAGCGGCTGTCCGTTTTCATAGACCCGCAGAAACGACACATCCAGTGAGTAGCGCGGATAGCTGAAGTTATCGGGATCGCCGCCAAAGCGTGCAGTTCCCGTCTCGGGCAAGAACACCAGCCGAACATCGGAATAGCGCTTGTACTTATATAGGTGGTACTTGCCACCGTGATACAGCGAGACCACATCACAGCGCAGCTTGGTGCTGCTCGCGCAGGCCGTCTCGATGTTGCTGATCTCTCGTCGCAGCGCGCTGCCAAACTCGGCATCGGGAAGACCGCTCGTCGCAGCTTGAAGCTTTGCCGTCACGTCTTCAATGTCTTGTAGCTGGTTTAGCTCCATCGACGAGCACTTCAGCTCACTTGCGGGCGTCGCTGCGTAAAAGCCGGTGCGGTTGAGATCCCGTGACGGAGACGACTGCTCGACGATGCACTCGCTGATGCAGTGATGGTTGCTCAGCACCAGACCTTGATCCGACACAAACGCGCCCGAGCAGCCGTCCGCCAGGCGCAGCGACGCAAGCTGGACTTTGCGAAGCCACTCATCGGTCGCATTGAAGCCGTACTTGCGCAGGATCCGCTCCCGAGGAAACTCCGTCAGCGTCCACATTCCTTCGTCGCTACGTCCTTGCGATGCGTACAGCGATAGAAGGAGCGCGCAGCCAACGCCAACGACACGAGAAGACCCGGCTCGTGAGTGGCCGACGGGCGGCAGATGCGGAGCGGTGGACATTCGGCCTCCTGGGGCGCTTATCGACTAGCGAGCTGAAAACGAAAGCATTTTCCAGGGAAGCGGACCGTGTCAAGCGTCGCGGTGGACGAGCCAGCGAGGAGCAGAGCCACCCACAAGGTGGGCCGAAGTCATCGCTACGGCGTCGAGATCAGCTCAAAGTCAGCCGCACGCGCCCACGCCACCCGATGGTTGAAGTGGACTTGGTAGTACTCGGTGCCGTCTTTGACCACGATCTGCTTGCTTGGATCGTAGCTTGCCACCCATTCCTTGGCCCAGTAGTAGTCGCCCGTCGTCCGCGCCGCGAGTGCATAGCGCTGTCCAGCCGGCACGTCGTAGATCTTTTCCATCGCCACGGGCTTGGTCGGCGGCATAAACGCGGTGTCTTGCGGATACGCAACGCCATACAGCGGCGCGGTTGTAAGTCCAGTCCGAGGCGTAATCACCATCGCGCTCGCCTTCCGCGTCAGGCTTCGTCCTGGGTTTTGAAACCACGCTTTCTGACCGCCAAAGTAAATCGCCGACCAGTCGCCCTTTTGCTCGGCCAACACGTAGATGGGTCCCGTGCCAAGCTTGGTGCCCCAGTTGTTCATGCGGTCGCCGGGCCAGCCTTTGAGGTACTGGTTTTCCACAAGCGGAGCCATCGGGTCCGCCGCCGTTCGCAGGTACACAAAGTTTGCGGGCGCATCAGCGACGTCTCGGCAGTCCATCCCCGACGTGCCAAAGCAGTACGAGCCCTTCTGCAAGTTCGCTGCATAACCGGGACGCAGCACAATCGGAGTTCCGCTCTGTCCTGGGTCCGCATCGCTCGGCAGCGGCGCGCGCAGAAGCTGCATGTAGCGATCCCAGTCAAAGTACGGACCTGGATCCCAGTGCATGCTCGACTGCTTGGCCGCCGTCACGCCCGGGATTTCGTCGTGTCCGATGATGTGCTCTCGATCGAGCGGCACGCCGTAGCTCTGCGCCAGGTGACGCACCAGCTTGGCCGACGCTTCGTACATTGCGTCGGTGAACCACATCTTGCCTTCGATCGCGACCGCTTCGTGCTCGATCCCAATCGAGTGCATGTTGAAGTACCAGTTGCCCGCGTGCCACGCGACGTGCTTGGGCGACACAAACTTCGCGATGCGTCCCGTCTGTGATCCCACCAAGTAATGCGCCGATGCGCTCGCCGATGGATTCTGAAAGTGCGACACCACACCATCCCAGCGTCCCTCGGTGGTGTGAATCACGATGTAGCGAATCGCTTGGCCGTCCATCGGGCGATTGGCGACGTCATAATTTCCATAACTTCCCGTCGCTGCATCCCGAACTTTGTACGCCGCTGGAATGTCTTCACAGACCAGATCCGATGGGCACTCGGGATCGACCTTCGACGACTGATCCGGCATCGAACCGGACAGCAGATCCGGCAGCGCGTCGCTTCCGGTCGTGAGCGCAGGCTCATCAAACCCACAGCCCACAAGCGACATCACAAACAGCGGCGCAACGGCAAACGAGCGAACGAGCGACGACGACATGGCGCACCTCACAGGTATGAGCAGGTGCCGATTTGTACCACGTCAGCGCATCTGCCCAAGGTCTGGCGTCATCACAAACGGGTTCGGCGCTTGCTCTTCCCCGAGTGGATCTTGCAAAAACGGCTGCTTCGCGGGGCGATGCTCGGTTCGCGTGCTGCGACGACTGCCGACTGCGCTGCGACGACTGTCTGGATGGCTGTCTACTGGCTCGGGCGGATGTTCCTGCGTGGGGGAATCGCTGGGCGCATCAACCGGCGACGCGGCCTGAACGACGGGCGGTGTCACGGGCGGTGTCTCCACGGGCACGGCAGGGCTTCCTGACGCTTTTGGCACCGGCTGCGCGCGCTGCGTCCACCACAGCCGGGAACCAAACAGTCCCAGCATCAGCATCAGCACACCGCCTCCGAGCAGCGTCTTCCACAGCGCTCCGCTGAGTCCCGTTTCTTCGACCGACTGCAAGGGCTTTTGCGTCGTCGGCATCACCAGCGGCGGCAGTCCTTGCTGAAAGCGCTGGAGGTCTTCAAGCAGCGCACTCATCGTCGGATAGCGCTCGTCTCGTTCGCGTGCCATCGCCTGCATCACGATGTGTTCCAGCGACAGAGAAACCTGCCGATCGGGACAGCGCTGCGACGGAGGCTCCGCCGATTCCGTCAAGATCTTGGCCACCACCGACAGATAGCTCGCGGCGCAGTGCGGCACGCTCCCGGTCAGGCATTCGTACAGCACGACGCCCAGCCCGTAGACATCGGCGCGGGGATCGAGCGAGTCACCACGCACTTGCTCCGGGCTCATATACAGCGGCGTTCCCAGGATCGCGCCGGTTCGGGTCAGTCGAGGCTCTTCGGCAATCCGCGCCGCTTTGGCAATGCCAAAGTCGAGCAGCTTCACGAAGTCTCCACCGTCGCGTGCGCACAGAAAGATGTTTTCTGGCTTGATGTCGCGATGCAGCACGCCGCTCTCATGCGCCGCCGACAGCGCCGTCGCCAGCTGAACCCCAATGTGCAGCGTATCGGACTCCGACAGCGCCGAGCAGCGAGCCAGCCGCTGCGCCAAGCTCTCCCCGATGAGCAGCTCCATCTCGACGTACGGTCGACCATCGGGCGTCGCACCGACATCAAAGACCTCGACGATGTGCGGCGACGAAATCGACGACGCCAGCCGCGCTTCACTGTGCAGCCGCGACACCAAGTCCGGCAACAGCGCCAGCTGCGCGTTTAACACCTTCACCGCCACCGACTTATGCAAAAGAAGGTGCTCAGCGACGTAGACGGTGCCCATTCCGCCTTGCCCGATGCGACGCACAACCTTGAGCTTGCCGCCCAAGACTTCGTCAATCAGCGGATCTTCTTGCGCAAGCAGGCTCTGTCCCACCGTCGAGCGGCCAATCGGAACGGCTACCGACAAGTGCGGCGTGACCCCTTGACCGTAGTCTCCGGCGGGCGCCACAGCTTGCAGGTGTCCTCCGTCGAGCGGACAAGCCTGTGTGCCGTCCGCGTAGCGGGTCAAGCACTCAGCACACTGCAACATGACGAGGGGAAGCTAGCTGGTCGCGAACAAATAAGCCAGCAGACGATACATTCCGAACGACACCGCACCTGAGATTGGCACGGTCAGCACCCACGCGGTCACGATGTTGCCAGCAACGCCCCAGCGCACCGCCGACAGACGCTTGGCCGCACCGACGCCCATGATGCTCGCCGAGATGCAGTGCGTCGTCGAAACGGGAATGCCCAGCCAGCTTGCGAACAGGATCGTGAGTCCACCGGACGTCTCTGCGACGCAGCCTTGAATCGGTGAGATGCGGATGATCTTGCTGCCCATCGTCTTGATGATGCGCTGACCGCCCGCTGCGGTTCCGAGTGCAATGGCACTGGCGCAAGCAATCACCACCCACAGCGGCACGCCCCACTGGTCGCCCGTGTGCTTGGGCAGCATCCACGTTGGAAGATGATGACCGTCGCCGCTCGCCACAAACGACAGCAGCGCCAGCGTAATGATGCCCATCGACTTTTGCGCATCGTTTGATCCGTGTGCAAACGCCATCAGGCTCGATGAAATCAGCTGCGCGCGACGAGCCATTCGATTCACCGTCGCTGCGCGTGAGCGTCGCAAGATCCACGTCAGCGCAATCATCAGGCTCAGCGCGATGAAAAAGCCTGCAGCCGGCGACGAAATCAGCGGCACCAGCACCTTGCGCTGCAGCGCGCCCCAGTTAAACGCCGAAAAGCCACCGCGCGCCACGACCGCTCCTGCCAGTGAGCCAATCAGCGCATGCGACGAGCTAGACGGAATGCCAAACCACCACGTAAACAGGTTCCAAAAGCACGCACCACACAGCGCCGACAGCACCACGACCTGGCTCACCAGCTTCGGATCCGCAAAGCCCGCCGCGATGGTCTTGGCCACCGCAGTTCCGGTCAGCGCGCCCGTAAAGTCGAGCGCTGCAGCCAGTAGCACCGCCGTCCGAACCGGCAAAACGCCCGTCGAAACGACCGTTGCAATCGCGTTGGCCGCGTCGTGAAAGCCATTGATGTAGTCGAAAATGAGTGCGACAGCGATGACCAATACAAGCAGGGTCAGCATGCCAGCGGTCTCCTCAAGACAAGCCTGCGCAGCGTCGAAGAATCAGTACACTGCGATGGCGAACGGACCGGCTGAGGTCTAGGCATTCTTGATCGCCACGTTTTCCAGAACGTCGACGGCGTCCTGACAGCTATTGAGCGCAGCCTCAAGCGCTTCGAGCACCGTTTGGTGTCGCAGCAGCTCTTTGGCATCGACCTGTGGGTTTTTGAACAGCGACGCCATCTCGTTTTGATAAATCGAGTCGCCGCGCTTTTCCATCGACACCACCTGGAGCCGCGCCGGAGCGACTTTTTCCAGCTGATGCGTCCGAATGAACGGCAGCGTGTCTTTTAGCACCGCCGTACACTCAGCCAGAAGCTGAAGCATCTCTCGCATCGCCTGCGACAGCTCGTGCATCTCGAACGCGACAAACGACTGAGCCGCTTTGTACAGATAGTCGAGCACGTTATCGAGCGCCGTCGCCAAGTAGTGCAGGTCCTCTCGGTCAATCGGCGTCACGAACGTTTCATCGAGCGCCAGCATGATGGCACGCACAATGTCGTCGCCGCGATGCTCCAGCCCGTGAATCTTGTCGAGGATTTCCTGAACCTGACGGATGTTGCCGCTGATGTTGGGCTGACCCGGCAGCTCAATCATCTGCTTGGCAGCCTCAGCCAGCACACTGGCGTGTTCCTCGAGGAGTGAAAAGAAGCGGTCGTCTTTCGGTAGCAGCCAGCGGATTACACTCTGAAAAGGCATGAAAGAGTCCTTCGACTCAAAGGGAAGCAGCCTGGGCTGCGATAGCTCCGCAACCGTCGCCATTCTATCAGCAGCTTACACAGTTAGGGGAAGGGTTTTCGTTCCCTGGACCGAGGCTTTCTGAGCGAGCTGTCGACCCGACGTCGTGCAACTGTCACCCAACATTCACCCCGATGTAGCCGATCTCGCTGCGCATTCAACGTAACAAGTTTGTGATTTGCCAGTGCGCGGCTTTGCGCTTAGGGTGCCGCCATCAGCCGCTTGGCTGGCCCTCTCACCCAAAACCTAGAGGTGTACTTATGAAGAAGCTTCTCCCCGTCCTTGTCCTTTCTTCGCTTACCGCTGTCTCCTGTCGGCCCGCTGATAGCACATCGCCGGACATGAGCGACCCCATCGTGGACATGGCGACACCGCCCGCTGCCATGGCGACCACGATCCGCGAGCTAAACAGCGCGCAGAACACCATCAAGGTCGGTACGCGCATCAAGGTATCGGGCGTTGTGA
The DNA here is from genome assembly GCA_937868485.1 of uncultured Myxococcales bacterium. Lineage (GTDB taxonomy): Bacteria > Myxococcota_A > Polyangia > Palsa-1104 > JAEUJZ01 > JAEUKA01. Next base: position 21,385 of record CALMML010000154.1, read on the forward strand.
CGAGCCCGCTGCGCTGGGTCACATCGGACGACACCGCCGGGTACTGCTACTACCGCGTTCACATCGTGCAGACCGAGCCCGCGCCTGCGACGCTGCAAGACGGAATGCTCCTGACCTTGAGCCTGCGCACCACCACCTGGACGGATGGCTCGCTGACGACGCAGTGCCGCGATCGTGCCAAGAGCGACACGGTGGCCGCCGCGATGGATGCGCTGATGCCAGGTCAGATGGTCGAAATCGAAGGCAGCTACGACACCCGCGCCAACTGCGGAGGCACCACCCGTCAGATCAACATGTTCGGCGGCAAGATCGTCAGCCAAGGAATGGCTGCGACCCAGCCGACGCCTGTGGATGCGGATCCAACGCAGTACCTGACTGCGACGGGGTCTCCGAAGGTGCTGGCCAAGGTGTTCGCGGACAACCAAGGCGCGCTCATTCGCTTTAGCAACGTCAAGAGCTACGGTCGCAACACCACCTACCAAGACTTCAGCGTCAGCCCGAGCGGTGCGGCACCAGGCGCGCTCATCGGCACCAACTACGTGCGAGCCCAAGGCACGTTTACGTCGCTGGCTGATGGCACGATGTACAAGTCGGTCACGGGCATCGTGCTCGCGGACTTCTGCGGTGCAATCTGGCCGCGTACCAAAGACGACATCGTTCAGTAAGCGTCAGCCACACACCCGCTTTTTTCGCGGCGAGGAATCCGCCATACTCGATTCTCATGTCGAACAAACCTCGCCGTTACCGCTGTCTCGTCTGTGAACACATCTACGATCCCGCCGAGGGCGATCCCATGTCTGGCATCAAGCCGGGCACTGCCTTTGAAGCGCTTCCCGACAGCTGGGTCTGTCCCGACTGCGGTGCCATGAAGACCGACTTCGAGCCCATCGACGAGTAGCGTCATCTCGCGCATCGTCGCTTGCGTGGCCACCCCGCGCAGGGTCATGACTGGCCCTGTTCGGCGTAACCGCTTGCGTTTACCATTCGCCAGATGAGCACCGAAGCGCCACACCGCTCGCAACGTCACAGCCACACCGGACCCGCTGGCGTCGAACATCACAGCCACGATCACAAGGAACAAGCGCGGACGCTGCTTGGGAAGTGTGATCTGCGCGTGACGGCAGCGAGGCTGGCGGTGCTGACGACGCTCATCGACAGCCATCGTCCCACGTCGGCGCAAGAGGTGATCGACAAGCTCGCGCCTTCAGGCATCGATCTTGTGACGGTGTATCGGACGCTCAACACGCTGGTGGAAGCTGGCATCGCGCAAGCCGTCGGAACCACCGATCGAGGCCGTCGCTTTGAAGTCCACGCCTGTGAAGGCTGCCGCATTGATCATCCGCACTTGGAATGCCGTCGCTGTGGGCACTTGGTCTGTTTGGAACACGGGCTGTGGCCGACGATGATCATTCCGACGGAGCTGGCTGACTTCCAAGTCGAAGAAGCGCGCTTGTACCTGTACGGTGTGTGTGGAAGCTGCCGCACCGACAAGAAAGCGCCGTAGTCGATGACGCAGCTTTCGTCTTATCACCGTCGGCTCTTTGCGTTTTTGTCGGTGGCATCGTTTTTTGAAGGCTTCGATTACTACGCGCTCGCGCAGCTGCTGCCCGAAATTCGCGCCGCGTTTGGACTCAGCATCACGCAAGGCACCGCGCTCGCCAGCGTCATCAACTTCGGGATGGTGCTGTCGTTTTTCTTGGTCCGCCAAGGCGATCGCATCGGACGACGACGGCTGCTGTCTTGGACGATCACGGGCTACATGATCTGTACGGCGCTGTCGGCGGTGACGGTTCACATTGCCCAGTTTGCGCTGTGTCAGATGCTGGCTCGGCTGTTTCAGACGGCAGAAGTTGCAACCGTGATGGTCTTTGCCGCCGAAGAGTTTCCTGCTGAGCGACGAGGCTTTGTCCTCGGTGTCATTCAAGGCGTAAGCTCGCTCGGCGCGATTGTCTGCGCGGGCGTGACACCGCTGCTGATTGGGACGGCGCTTGGCTGGCGCATGGTCTATCTCGTCGGTGGCGTGCCGCTTGTGCTGGTCGCGTATCTGCGTCGCAACCTGCGTGACAGCCAGCGCTTTACCGGCGAGGCTGTCCAAACCAAGCTTCCGCTCCTGCGCGTGTTCCGCAGTCGCTACCGAGGCCGCGTGCTGCTGATGTCCGTCATCTGGGCGATGGTGATGTTCTGCACCCAGAGCGCGCTGCTGTTTTGGAAAGACTTTGCCGTCACCACCCGTCACTTTACCGCCGCGCAGGTCGGCACCTGCATGACGATTGCTGCGGTCGGATCGCTGCCGCTGGTGTTTTCCGTCGGAAAGCTTCTGGATGTCATTGGTCGACGCGCTTCGACGGTGATTGTCTTTGGTCTGACGCTGCTTGGCGTTGGCCTTGCGTATACCGACTACAGCTCGTCGGTTCTGACCATCGGCGTGCTGCTCGGGATTGCGGGAACCACCTGCGTGCTGTCCGTCGTCCAGACCATCACCACCGAGCTTTTTCCCACCGACATTCGCGCCGAGAGCTTTGGCATCGCCAACAGCTTGCTCGGTCGCACCGCTGGGGTCTTGTCGCCGCTCGTCGTCGGGATGCTGAGCACGCAGCTGGGCTACGGACTGGCGGTGCAAGCCACGGGACTGGGTCCGCTTGTGGCGATGCTGCTGATCGTGCTGTTTGTGCCCGAAACCCGAGGCAAAGAGCTGGAAGAAACCGCCGCGCTGTCGTAACCGGCCTTGACGCTGCCGCCGCGCTCCGTCAAAACGAGCTTCATGCGCACAGACTCGACCTGTTTGGCTTCGAATCGCTCACGCTCGCTCGGCATGTGGATCGGCTTCGCTGTCTGGACCGCGCTCTGCGGCGCTGGCTGTCAGGAAACCAGCAGCCACGGAACAAGCGATCTGGGAACCAGCACCGACTTGGCAACCACTCGTGCCGACCTGTACCAGCCGCCCGATCTGTCGCACCCGCCCGCCGTTTCGATGACCATTCGCGACATCAACGATGGCAAGGTCAGCGCTGGAACCTGGGTCGTCGTCGAAGGTGTCGTCACCGCACCGAGCGTCCTTGGCTCTGCGATCATGCTAAACCAGCAGTGTCTGTACGAGCTGGTCATCGGTCAGCCCGCCGCTGCACCAACGCTGCATGACGGCATCGCGCTGCGCCTGTCCGAAGTCGTCGCAACCGGCGACATGATGGTCACGCCCGCTGACTGCCAGAGCCGCGCCGCTGGTTCGATCCTCGGCAAGGTCAGTCGCGGTGATGCCGTGACCGTCACAGCCCAGTTTGTCGTCTTCGGGAGTCTTCGTTACCTCAACCTCGCGGGCGGACAGCTCACCAGCCAAGGCCCCGCCGCCACCAAACCGCAGCCGGTGCTCGTCACGACCTCGCAGCTGGTCAGCGCAACCTTGGGCGGAGTCACACCCGCCGCATTCTTCGACGCCAACGGAGCCCTGGTCCGCTTTGCCTCCGTCACGACCACGCAGCGCAACAACCTCAACCAGAGCTGGAAGATCGCCGCGTCGGGATCGGAAACACGACTTGGACCGGCTTATCTGCGCGTCGCCAATGCTGCGTTTGCACCACCAGCAGACGGAACCGTGTATTCGTCGGTCACAGGCATTGTGGCCATTGATCTGGCGGGAACCGTGACGCCACGCGACGCCAGCGATCTGGTGCCCTGACCGACTCGGCACAACGGACGGCGCTGGCTACTGTACAAAATAGTGCAGCGAGCGCTGGGTTCCCTGCCGGTCCACAACCACCACAAACGACGCTCGTGTGTGCAGGTTTGTAAACGCTTTTTGAGCCTGCTTCACCGACGACAAGCTGTATCCATCGATGCGCAAGATTGTGTCACCGCTCAACAGCCCGAGCCGCTCCAGCAGCGATCCCGGCTTGCTCATCAGCACCTTCAGGCCGACGACCGACTGATCTTTGAGCATCGGCACCACCCGCGCACCGCTCGCCAGCACGTGCGGCTGATCCAGCATCGTCTGAATCAACCGACGAGGCAGCGTGCAGCCCTTCGTCCCACACCGAATGCTCTGCGCGTCTTTGCGCACTTGCTCTGTCAGCGGATCGACGGGCGGATTCGCTGGATCGGCATCATGCGACGAGCGCGCCAAGGAATCAGACGGATCACCGCTGCCATCCGACGGCGGACAGTCTGATCGGAGCGACGCTGCATCCATCAGCACCTCGCGCCGCAGCGTCTTGGCACCGCGTAGGATCTGAAGCGTCACCCGCGAGCTGTGGCTCGACGCTTCCTTTGCCCGCATCATCGCTTGTGACAGCCGCTCGACGCTCGTGAGAGGCTCGTCGTTCACCGCCAGCAGCGTGTCGCCGTTTGCAATTCCCAGCCGCGCCACAAGCGATCCTGGACGCACCGCATACAGCCGAAAACCGACCGTCTGTCCGTCACGAAAGTTCGGAACCAGCCGCGCGCGCGTCCACAGCCAGTCGGGCGCTTGGCTGACGTTTCGCGTCACACACTCCCCGAGCACGCAGCCCAGCTCCCCACAGCGCGCTTCGTCTGCCCGCAGATCTAGCGGTCGCTGGAGTCCCACCGGCTCCGCTTGTGCGCTCGTCAGCATCCACAGCGAAAGCCCGATCCCTTGCAGCAGGGGACGACCCTCTTTCATTGGTCGGATCATACGCGCTCTCCGTCGTGAAATCCCAATCTTCCCCAAACCCCTCGCTGACTTTACGCTACGCAGCATGGACGCAGGACCTGGCAGTGCGCTTTTGACGCTTCGGACGTTTTATCACACGCTCCGTATCTCTATTCCGACGGTGATGGAGGGCTTGATCGGTCACACCTCGCTCGCTCGCTGCGACGCACGGCTTACCGACTGGGCCCAGACGCTGGTGAAGATTACGCGAACCACGCTGACGGTGGCGGGCCAGCACCACATTCCCAAAGAGCCCTGCATCGTCATGTCCAATCACTTGAGCCTGTGCGATGTGCCGCTGCTCTACGCTGCGCTCCCCGACGGAGTCCGCCTGCGCATGATCGCCAAAGCCGAGCTGTTTCGCGTTCCGATCTGGGGCCGCGCGATGCGTCACGCGGGCTTCATTCCGATTGTGCGCACCGACCGCAGCCAAGCCGTTGCCAGCCTCGAAGAAGCCGCACGAGACATCCGCAAAGGCACCTTTGTCTGGCTCGCTCCCGAAGGCACACGCAGCAAGACCGGCGCACTCGGACCCCTCAAAAAGGGCGGCTTCATCCTCGCCACCAGCACCGGACTGCCGATCCTTCCCGTCGTCATTCGCGGAACCGACGACGTGCTGCCACCGACCAGCCTGCGCACCCGCTTCGATCAAGCCGTTCACATCGAGTTCCGTCCGCTCATCGCGTCCACCGAACGCAGCGTCGAGGAGCTGATGTCCGACGTCCGCACCGCACTCCGTCCCGCCTAAGCCACCGGCACGCGCAGCCGCACTTCGCACGACAGCCCCGCCGTCAGCCCGTTACATGAGTTGATTTCAGCGAACCGGAGCCGCACCATGAGCGTATGCGCGTCGCGCTCTTTGGGGGCAGCTTTGATCCGCCCCACATGGGTCATCAGCTGGCGAGCCTCTATGTGCTTGAGACGTTTCCCGTCGATGAGCTTTGGCTGGTGCCAGTGTTTCGTCACGCCTTCGACAAGAAGCTCACGCCGTATCATCACCGACTCGCGATGTGTGATCGGCTGGCGCAGTCACTCGGGCCGCGCGTGCATGTCTCTTCCGTCGAAGAAGAGCTAGGTGGTCCCAGCTACACGCTGCACATGGTTCGTCGGCTTCAGCAAAAGCATCCCGACATCGCGTTTTCGCTGGTGATTGGCTCGGATCTCATCAAAGAGCGAGAGCGCTGGTTTGGCTGGCAAGAGCTATCGAGCCGTCTGCCGTTTTTGGTCCTTCATCGCAGCGGCGCGGATTCGCCGGGCAGTCCCGAGCCGCCCGCCTGCGACATTCGCCACCACGAAAAGCTGAGCCTGCCTGAAGTCAGCTCGACCGCCGCACGATCCGCGCTTTCCCAAGGCATCTGTCCGACGGGCTGGCTGAGCCGTTCGGTGCTTACCTATATCGAAGATCACTCGCTGTACCTCGCCAAAGAGGAGGATCGCTCGTGACGACATCGCTGTTTGCCGACGAAGCCCAGCCCGAGCGCTCGACGCAGGTGCTGGTCGTCGGTGCCGGTCCCGTAGGTCTGTGCTTTGAGCGTGCGCTTTCGCACGTTGGCTTTCCCGTTCGCAGCTGGTCACGATCCCACGGACCCTTGTGGCCGCAAGGCAGTGAACCCGTCGCTGCGGACATCGTCATCTTGGCGGTTCGCGACGACGCAATTCCCCACGCTGCCGAATACATCGTGACGCACGGTGGCGCCGGTCCGCAGTCGGTCGTTTTGCACTGCGCGGGGGGACGGCCTCCGTCGCAGGTGCTCGGTTCGATTCGCGAGCTGGTCAAAGGCATCGGCCTGCTGCATCCGCTGCGCTCGTTTGTTCACACCGGATCGAGCGACGATCGCGAAGGCAGTGGCCCGCAAAAAGAACACGAGCTGATTGGCACCGTGATGGCGCTGTGCGGAGACTCGTCCGGGCTCGCGGCGGGACAAGAGCTGTGTCAGGCGCTGTCCGGTGTGCCGCTGGTCCTGCCCGAAGATCGACTGCCGATGTATCACGCAGCGGCGGTGCTGGCGGCGGGTCATGTCGCGACGCTGCTGGATGTCGCGGTGCAGCTTTTGAGCCGCATTGGGCTCGATCGCAAGGCCGCAGCGACGGCGCTGACCGCACTGACTGAGTCGGTGCTGCTCAACATTCGACAGGTCGGACTGCCGCAGGCGCTGACGGGACCGATTGCGCGGGGCGATGCGCTGACGGTGGCGAGTCACCTTGATGCGCTGAATCGTCAGAGCTGCCAAGTCGGTGACATCTATCGCGTCCTCGCTGAGTCTTCGCTGGACATTGCGTATCGCAAAGGTGCTGCCGAAGACTCGGCGCTGGCTGCGGTCGGGGATGTGCTCGCTGCCCGTCGCGTTTGACCGGGCGCTGACGGTCTGCTAGGGTCGCGCCGTGCCCGTTTCCTCTCGTCGCGTCGTCATTGCGGATGATGAACCCAGCTTCCGTAAGGTGCTGTCCTCGCTTCTTCGTCGCGAAGGTTATGAAGTGCTGGAAGCTCGCGATGGCGAAGAAGCCTTGGCGGCGCTATCGAGCGATGTCGCGGTGCTGATCACCGACTTGCGGATGCCCAAGCTCGACGGAATGCAGCTGTTTCGTCGCGCCATCGCCGAGTATCCCGACCTCAAGGTCATCATCTTCACCGCCTACGGTCGAATCACCGAGTCCGTCGAGGCCGTCAAGCTCGGCGCCTTCGATTTCGTCGAAAAAGGCACCGACAACGAACACATCCTGCAAGTGGTTCGCAAAGCGGTCGCAAGCTACGAGCTGGATCTTCGTGATCCGCGCAAAGGGGGTCACATTCCGCCGCAGCTTGGGCGCTATGGACTCGTCGGAACGTCGCCTGCGCTGCAAAAGGTCTTTTCGCTCATCGAAAAGGTCGCCGACACGCCCTCGACGGTGCTGATCATTGGTGAAAGCGGTACTGGCAAAGAGCTGGTGGCGCGCGCGCTCCACGAACAGTCGAGTCGCAAAACGGAGTCGTTCATTCGCATCAACTGCGCCGCGATTCCCAAGACGCTGATGGAATCGGAGCTGTTCGGGTACGAAAAGGGCGCGTTCACCGGCGCGGTGTCGCAAAAGCCCGGACGCTTTGAACTGGCCGATCGCGGCACGCTGTTTCTCGACGAGATTGGCGAGCTGGCGCTGGAGATGCAAGTCAAGCTCCTGCGCGTGCTGCAAGAGTCCGAGTTCGAGCGCGTCGGTGGCATCAAGACCCTGCGCGTCGATGTCCGTGTGATTGCGGCGACGAACCGCGATCTCGTCAAGGAAGCGGCGGCGGGAAACTTCCGTGAAGAGCTGTATTACCGACTGAACGTCGTGCCGATTCAGCTTCCGTCGCTGCGCGAGCGTCGAGAAGACATTCCGCTGCTCGTTTCGCACTTTTTGCACCGCTTTAACGACAGGTTAAAAAAGTCGATCTCGGGACTCACCGACGACGCGATGGCAACGCTGCTGCGCTATCCGTTCCCCGGCAACATCCGTGAGCTGGAAAACATCATCGAGCGGACCGTGCTCCTGGCGGAAGGATCGGTGATTGATGTGCGCGATCTGCCTCCGAATGTCACCGCGACGCAGATTCAGAGCACGACGCCGATTCGTCCGCCCGTGACGCCGCTTGCGCCGAGCAGTCGTCCGCCCGCTAGCTCGCTCAAAGAAATCGTTCGGCAGGAAACCGAGCGCGTCGAGCGAGAGATGATTCAGCGTGCGCTCCAAGAGACGCAAGGCAACGTCACGCAGGCCGCCAAGCAGCTTGGAATCAGTCGCAAGAGCCTGCAAATCAAGATGAAAGAGCTGCGTCTACGCGAAGCAGACTAGCTTGGGAATCCGAACCGGAATCGCACGCCGCTTGCGTTAGGAGTGCTTCTGTTTCGGACTCTGTTTCGGACTCTGTTTCGGACTCTGTTTGTCCAGCGCTTGACACAGCGCGGCCAGACGCTGAAGCACCCACTCATGTGCAGGACCGAGCACCAGCTCAGGAACATGAATCGCAGACAGATAGAGCTTGTGTTCGTCTTCTCCCCACGACGCAGGATGAATCCGAACCAGCGTCTTGCTTCGCAGATCCGGTCCAATGAGATGCTCGGGAAGATTGCCAAAGCCAAGTCCCGCGCGCAGCATTTCATGCTTGGTATGGAGATCCGAAACGCGCCACGTCTTCGACGACAAAACCGCTTGATCGGGAACGCCTTGGGACTCCTCTTCACTTCGTTCGGACAGCACAATCTGAACGTACGGATCGAGCTGTTCCAGCGAAAGGGGTCCACGCAGCTTGGCCAGCGGATGCTGCGGAGACACCACCGGCAACATCCGAATCGGCGCGAGCACCCGTCGCTGTAGCTTGTGACCGATCGATCCTGACAGACCCATCGGACTGACCACGCCGATGCTCGCTTCTCCGCGCAGGACTTTTCCCGACACCGCCGACATCGTCTGGGTATCGACGCGCAGCTCTACCTGCGGAAACGCCTGTGCAAACTCGCGACACAGCTCGATCGCTGCGGGCAGCGGAAACAGTGCATCCAGACACAGAGACACCGACGGTTCCATTCCCGCAACCAGAGACGCCGCCAGCTTGCGCAGACCTTCTACTTCCGCCGACACACGCCTGGCTGCAGACAGAATCACCCTGCCCTGTTCCGTCAGCGTAGGCAGCTTGGTCGATCGATCCCACAGCACCAGTCCCAGCTGATCTTCCAGGTTGCGCATGGTCTGACTGACCGCAGACTGAACCCGACGGAGCTTGCGCGCAGCGGCGGAAAAGCTGCCTTCATCGGCCACCGAAATCAGGACGCGAAGCTGATCCAACGTAAGTGCATCGAGCATGAACTACGTATCGCACAAAGGAATGGATAAGCGCCATCTTCCATCATCTGTAGGAATCATCTTGGCGGACGACCTGACTTGTCGCAGCGCTGCGGTGTGTAGCGTTGCGGCTCGTAGCTCTGCGTTCTTCGTCGCCAGAAGGTTCGCTTGTATGTGCGAATGCTGCGTGCTTCTCAGTCGGCGCGCGCGCAGATTCCTTGCAATAATGACAGGGTGCTTGTGGAGATCTTTCGCAACCACCATCTGATCGCAGAGCGCGACTCGATGTTGGGAGTGCTGCGGGTCACACGAACCAGCGAAGAGTTCAAGGAACTCGAAGACATTGACGAGGCCTATCAAGCCTTGTTTCGCGTGCTCGATCGGATGCAGCGCTCGACGTTTTGCTTGCTGATTGATCTTCGTCAGTCTCCGGCGCGCAGTGATCCTCGGTTCGAAGGAGCCATGCGCCGCATCAGACCGCTGCTGTTTCGAGGTTTTCGACGCTGTGCCATCTGGGTTCGCTCGGCCTCGGGCGTTCGTCAGGTCAGTCAGCACACCAAAGAAGATGGCTATTCCATCTTGGTGGGAAACAGCGAGTCCGAGCTGGTGCTGTACCTGACCGACGGAAAGCTGCCCAGCTTTCGCTAAGCGTCGCGTCCGTACGACGAGCCCGCCTCGCCACCTGTTTGAGCTTGCCGACTTGTAGCTTGTGATATAGTGCGCCACCCAAACGGGAGAACTAGTCGTGTCCGACGATCGCTCTTTAGTCATCCAGAAGCTCAAAGACGATATTTTCCACGTACAAGACGTGGTTGCCGCCGCCATCGAAAGCGGAGAGCGTCCCAAGCAGTACGCTGCCGGTCCGCTGATTCCACCGCTGGTCCGGCGCTATGAAGAGCTGCTCTCGCAGTCCGAGGCGGAAGAACAGTCCGCACTGGAGCGCAGCATTGGTCGCTTTCTGACCGATTTGCGACGACAGGCTTCGGGTTTGGCCCAGCAAGTGTCGGGGCGCCCGGTCGAAAAAGCAGCGGATGCGGGTCAGCCCTTCTTGCTGTCTCGTCCGCAGGCGGTTTCGTCGTATAGCTCGACGCTGGCGAAGCCAAAGACCAAGCCCAAGTACGCGGTCGGCAGCGAAGTCGAAGCGTGGTGTGGCAAGTGCAAAGAGCTGCGTGCCCACGACATCGTTGCGGTGCTCGATGACATGCCCAAGCAAGTCATCTGTACGTTCTGCAAAAGTCGCCACGGCTTCCGAACCGAGCCCGCTCGCAGCTCCACAAGCGACGCGCCCGCGCCGAAGAGCACACCGTCCTCGTCGGGTCGCAGCGGCACCGGAAAGAACGACAAAGCCACCAAAGAGCGACTCCAGTTCGAAAAAGAGCTGCTCGATGCGACGACGGCTCCGGTGTTCGATCCGCGCGACAACTTCAAGCCCGGACAGATCATTGCGCATCCGAAGTGGGGTCGCGGCAAGATCGAAAGCGTGCTGCGCGGGAGCATTCTGGTGCGATTCCTCGACGGACTGCGTCAGGTTTCACGCCAGTAGCCGCGTCGACGTAGCGCCCAACGGAAACAGCGACTCGCGTGCTCCTGGGCGCTGCGTTTACAGCCCGACGTTTGTCAGCAGATACAGCGCGAACGATGCCAGCCAGTGCGTTCCGCCGTATCCAGATTCCTTGATCTGCGCGAGCGCGGTCTGCGTGTGCTTGTCCGCAATCTGGGACAGCTTCTGCGCCGTATCGGGCTGTGCAGAGAGCGCTTTGGCCAGACCTCGCAGCGCAGCGGCTCGCTGAAACGAAAGCCCAATCAGGTGTCCGATGCGAGGATCACGCAGATCGCGAACTTCGACGGGCGCACGCAGCCGATCAAACGCGGGCGAATCGACAGCGGGCAGAAAGTCTTGCAGCCAGCGCGCAAAGTCCGACTGCGTCATCACCCGTCGCATCAAGTCTGCTTCCACCAAACAGGGCGAGATGAAGTCTTCTCCCGACGGCTCGTACGCAACCGGACAGCGACGATCCGCTTGATAGAACGTGAGCGCGCGTTCCATAAGAAGCCTCGCAAAGGCTTCATTTTGTGTGGCCTGCGCGTAGTCGAGCGCGTGAATCATCGCGTACGCGGTGTTGTCGTGTGTTCCTGAGCGCACCGGAACCGTCAGTCGCGACAGATACTCCGACAGCCGCTGCGCAAGCAGCTCCGTCAGTGGACGCAGCGCAAGCAGCCAGCGCTTCGCATCCTCGTCACGCTGCGCCAGCGAGTGAAGCTCCGCCGACAGACGCAGCAGCCAGCCGATGCCATACGGACGCTCGAAGGTTCGGTTGCGCGACGCCGAAAAGAACGCGACTTCTTGCGCAATCCGATCCGGCTGAAGGTGCGCGCTCAGCTTGACGCGCAGCTCGCTTGACTCTGGCAGCGACGGAAACAGCGCCAGCACACGCACCATCGCCCAGTGTCCATGAACCGCCGAGTGCCAGTCAAAGCAGCCATAAAACGCAGGCGTCAGCACCGATGGTGGCTTGAGCGTCTCGTCTCCGTCGAGGATATGTCCAGGCTTGTTCGGCCACGGCTTGTCCACGCAGTCCATCGACAGCCGGAGCAGCGAGCTGGCTTGCGCTTCAGACAGCGTCAGCGACGGAATCGGTGCCACCGGAGGCTTCTTCTGACAGCTTCCCGCAAGCAGCAGCAAGAGTCCCAGCGCCAAGCCCAGTCGCACCACGGGCAGCCAAACGATGCAGCGATGTCGAGAGCCAGTCATGCGCGAAAGTGTCGCCAGCCCATCTCTGCGACACAAGTCCGAAGCCACACAGCGCCCCTCGGTCCGCGCATCTTGTACAGTGACCCGGTGCGCTACCTCTTTTCGATCGTCGTGTTCCTTCACGGACTGATTCATCTGCTGGGGCTCGTCAAAGCGATGGGCTGGGCCGAACTTTCGCAGCTCAAGCTGCCGATCTCCAGGCCGATGGGCCTGCTGTGGCTGCTGGCGGGTCTGCTGGTGATGCTTGCCGCGCTTGTGCCGATGTCGCAGCTGTGGAAGCTCGGTGTGGCGGCGGCGATCGTGTCGCAAGTGGTGATTGTCTGCGCGTGGTCCGATGCCAAAGCGGGAACGGTCGCAAACCTGATCCTGCTCATCGGTGCGGTCTATTCGTACGCAGCGTGGGGTGGCAGCAGCTTTCGCGCAGAATATGCCCGAGAGGTCGCGCGCGTGCTTACGCAGGTTCCGCAGGCAGCGCTGCTCACCGAAGCGGATATGGCGCATCTGCCGTCGCCAGTTCAGCAGTATCTACGCGTGAGCGGAGCGCTCGGGAAGCCTCGTCCGACCAGCCTGGTCGCTCGCTGGAAAGGTCGTATTCGCGGCGGTGCCACCGAGCCCTGGATGGACTTTACCGCTGAGCAGGTCAACACCTTTGGCAGCACGCCCGCGCGGCTGTTTCTGATGGATGCGACGATGAAAGGACTGCCCACCGATGTCTTTCATCGCTTCGTCGACGAACAAGCCACTTTTCGGGTTCGCCTGCTGTCGCTCGTGCCGGTGGTGGATGCCAAAGGTCCCGAGATGACTCACTCCGAGACGGTCACGATGTTCAACGACATCTGCTTGCTCGCACCGGGACGACTCGTCGATCCGAGCATTCGCTGGGAAGCGATCGATGGCTCGTCGGCACGCGCGTTTTATACCCAAGGCCACGAGACGATCTCCGCGGAGCTTCACTTCGACGCGCGTGGCATGCTGATCGACTTTGTGTCCGATGATCGCGCGGCGGCGTCCAAGGATGGCTCGTCGTTTGTCCGTCAGCGCTGGAGCACGCCGCTTACCGAGTCACGTCGCTACGGAGATCTGCTGCTTCCCTCGACCGGCTCGGCGCTGTGGCATCCCAAAGAAGGCCCCAGCTTTTCCTACATTGAGCTTGTGCTGCTCGATCTCCGCTACGAGCCTTCTGCAGCGACGAAGTAGCGAATCAGTCGGCACCGCAGCCTTACGGCGCGTCGGTTCCCAAGATCGCCTGATACGAAACCCGCGCTCGGTGATATTCGACAAGCGAGTCAATCCGTCGCAGCGCAGCATCAAACGTCGCTTGCTCTCGCAGGTTCACCGATAAAAGCGTGCTGTCGCCCAGCTCGAACTTTGCACGCTCAGCCTCTTCCACTTGCTTGGCCATCTCGTACTCACGCTGCGCCAGCTCGACGCGACGCACCGCCAGACCCAGCTGCGAGTGAACGTCCGCCACTTCCGTATGAATCCGATCGATCAGCAGTCGCTGCTGCGCCGAAAACTTTTGCAGCGCCGCTTCTGCCTGCTGAAGTCGTCCCCGCGCCGCACGGTTCAGTGTCGGAATGTCCACGTTGAGCGACAGATCCAGCACCGTCTTGTCGCGCGGATACCCCGGCGGACCGAAGTCCTGAGACACCGACGCCGACAGATCCGCACTCGGCCACAGCTGGTTTTTCACCAGATCGCGCTCGATCTCTAGCTGCTTGCGCTGCTGTTCCAGACGACGAAGCTCGGGACGCTGCTCGATCGCCAGCTTGCGATCCGCCGCCACCCGCTCGGGCTGACCGTAGTCGGTGCGATCTGGAACCGGCAGCTCATTGGGCAGTCGTCCTTCGCGCACCAGCACTGGCAGCCCCGCGTCATCTCGCACAAACAAAGACAGCTCCAGCGCCGCATATTCCAGCGCTCGCTGCGCCGATACCTGCAGGCCTTGACGCTGCCACAGCGCACGTTGGTTATCGACACGCTCGATCTGCGGCATGTCCCCGCGCTGTACCCGAATCGCCAGCGCTTCATCGCGTCGCTTGGCCAGATCGAGCAGTGCCGTCGCAATCTGCCGTCGCAGACCTGCGCCCACCCAGTCGATGTAGCGACTGCTTCCCGTCCGCAGCGCTTGCAGCCTGGCTTCTCCGAGCGACGCATCCGCGACTTGTACCGACGCTTCCGCCCGACGCAGCGTCGCCCGCCGACGATCGATGGGACCATTGCGCAGAAGCGGCACCGCGACGCCCGCTCGGATTTCGCCGTAGTTGTTCGTCACCAGCTTGCCGTCATAGTCCGCAAAGTCCCCGATCGAGACGCGATAGCCCGCAAACGCCGACGCACCCCACAGCGGCGTTGGCTGTTCCAAGTACACGTCGAAGCGACCGTTGCGATAGTTGCCAAACGGCGCCGAGTCCCCTTTCACCTTGAGGATCGGATCGAAGCCACCTTTGGCCGACTGAAGCTCTGCCTGGGCCGCGCGCTGATCCGCCAGCGCCGCCAGCACCTGCGGATAGGCCCGACGAATCGAGTCGAGCACTTCCGGCAGCAGCAGCGCTCCGTCGGGCTGTGACGAGCCTTCTTGGGCCCGTACGCGCGGTGTCATTCCCCACAGCAGGCAGCTCAGCACCAGCGTCCACAGCCGCCAAGAAGGCTTCCGTCGTCGCATCACTTGCCTCCTTTGCCATCGGAGCCGCTCGCGCCCGGCTCACTCGGTGCGATGACCGGCGGGAAGCCGTTAAACTGTCGCCACAGCTCGTAGCCGATTCGCACCCTCGACAGCAGCACCCAGCCATTTACGCGCACACCTTGCCGCAGATAGCTCTTGCTCGGCCAGCGCTCTCGGTCCGAGGAGTTTTCGTCGGGAATGATCAGCACCCGGAACTTGCCTTTGCCGTTGTCGGTCGCGTCGATCACCACCACTTTGCCGGGGAATGTACCGATCGCCACCGACGGCCATCCGACGAACTGCACCGCCGGCCAGCCTTCAAACTGAAGCCGCACCGACTGACCTTTGGCCACCAGCGGAACGTCGTTTCCGTCGAGCCACAGCTCCACCGCGCGCGAGTCCGTATCAGGAACCAGCGTCGCCAGCGGATCGCCCGCTTTCACCATATCGCCGCCCAGTCCTTGCAGCAGCCGCAGGATCGTACCTTTGGCCGGAGACTTGACCGCCTGCGACGCCTGCCGTGCCAGCCGAACCTCAATCCGTGCCAGCTCTGCCGTCGCATTGGCAATCTCTCCGAGTGCCGCCGCCCGCGCCGCTTTGACATCTTCGAGCAGCGCCGACGCATCGGTTCCCACCCGCAGCTCATCCTGACGCAGCGCCAGCAGCTCGCTCTTGGCCGCCGCATACACCGCTCGCGCGCGGTCCACTTCCGTTCGCGTCCGCACCGCTTCCAGATCCGACAGCTCCAGCGCTCGCGTCGAGCTGAGCCCTTTTTCAAACAGTCCCTGCTGCCGTGTCAGGTTCAGCTGTGCTGTTTTTTGGGTCGCTTCCGTCGCGGCCAATGACTGCTCCGCCCCGGACAGCCTCTCTTTGGCCATCCGCGTTCGCGACGACGCCGCCGACATTGCTGCCCGACGCGATCCCGACAGGTTGGCGATTCGATCATCGAGCGAACCCAGCCGAGCCCGCGCCGCTTCTTGCCGCTCGCGGACCGCGTCCCGTTCTTCGCGAAGTCGCATCATCAGCGACGGATCGTTATCGGAGATCTCGGCAATCGGATCGCCCGCTTCCACCTGCGAGCCTTCGTGAACAAAAAAGCGAACAACCCGGCCTTCAATCGGCGCCTCAATGTTCTGCGGTCGCTGCGTCGGCGAATACGCCACCACTCGTCCCGAGCCCGACACGTTCTGTTGCCACGGCAGCAGCAGCATCACAATGCCCGCCACAAGGAGCACGCCCGTCAGGACCACTGCGACGTGCTGCGCCGACTGCGCCGAGCGAACCATCGCCATCGCTTGTAGCTCTCGTCGTGGTCGAGCCATCATGGCCGCCCTCCCACTTCGCTGCTCTGCAGCGTGCCATCCACCTTGCGGAGGTGATCATCTTCGACGCTGTACAAGCTGCTGCAGTGATGAAGCATCGGATGCCCCACTTCGCCGATCCACAAGAGCGTCCACGAGCCTGATTGAAGCAGCGGCCACAGATCCGCCGGAAGCGACATCTCACCGTCGACAATCACCAGGCTCGGCTTTTGGATCAACAGCCGCGCAATCAGCAGTCGCCAGCGCATCGACGTGGACCACGCAGGCGCTCCGCTGAGAAGCTGCGTATCCAGTCCCTTGGGCAGCGACGACACATCATTCCACAGCGACACCGACTGGAGCGCCGCCCGCAGCTCCGCAAACGACACCGACTCTTTGGCAAAGCGCAGGTTGTCCGCGACACTGCCCGCGACGATGCCTTCGCGATCATCATGCAGCAGCGCCACTTGGGAACGCAGCGACGACAAGCTCAGCGAACGAATCGGAACGCCGCCAAGCTCTACTTGTCCGTGATCCGCGTCGAGCAGTCCGTACAGCACTTCCGAAATCAGCCGCTTGCCCCGTCCCCCAACCACCGCCGCGCGCGATCCTGGCGAAATGATCAGCTCATCGACGTGCAGCTCGCTCACCGAGTCTGGGTCCGACACCTTCACCTTGCGCAGCAGCACTTCGGGACGCTCGGGCAGCGTCAGCGTCTCGCCTGTCTCGCGCTCGTCCTTCAGATCGTCGAAATACCCCAGCTTATCGAGCCCCGCGAGCAGGTCGTAGTAGCTTTCCATGTGCTTGGTGAACTTGAGCACACCGAGCACCACCGAGCTTACGATAAGCTCCGCAGCGACGAGCTGACCGATCGTAAGCTGTCCCCAAATCACCAGCATGCCGCCCAGTCCCAGCAGCATCGAGCTAGCCAGCGCTTGCAGCAGCAGCGCACCGATGATCTGACGACGCAGGATCGAAAAGTTCAGCCGCCGCGCATGCACGTACTGGAGCAGCAGCACGTCCGCCCGCTGCGCCGCCCAGTCCGCGCCTCGTCCGCCACGCAGCGTCAGCGAGTGCGAGCCCAGCTCCATCAGCCAGTCCGCCACGTCGTACTTGGCCCGCGACTCTTTGACCGCGCTCTTGACCGCGCCTCGTCCCAGCCCGAGCACAATCACCACGATCGACATCAGCAGGATCACGTCGAAGCCGAGCAGCAGCGGGTGATAAAAACCCAGCACCAGCAGCCCGATCAGGCTCTGCAGCAGCAGCGACATGCCGTCGAGCAGCAGGTTTGCCAGCGACTTTTGCACCGTGATGATCTCAAAGAAGCGGCTCACCAGACGCGGCCCCGGCGGCTTGCGCAGCTGCGCCATCAGCACCCGCGGCAGCAGCAGGGAAAGCTCGCTTCCCAGTCGCACAAACAGTCGCTGCTGAATCTGTTCCACCGCCGTGGCTTGCAGCAGTCGCAGCGCGCCCGAAAACAGCAGCACCAAAAAGAGCAGCACCGTCAGTACCAGCAGCGGCTGTCGGAGCTGTCCAAACGTAACTTGGTTGATCAGCGCCTGCACGGCAACCGGCGTCGCCAGCGCGAGCAGACCGATGAACGCCGCATACACCAGCACAACCCACAGCGCCGCGGACTCTTGGCTCAGCAGCTTGCGCAGCCTTACCGTCGGTGGAGGATGATCATCATGGTGTCCATCATCGCCGTGATGATGTCCATGATCCGCTCCGTCTCCTTCGCCGTGACCGTGTTCCGCATGTGCGGGAACGGAAGCCGCCGTAGAAGCAGTCGCTGGGGCTTGCTCCGTGGCGGACTGAGCCTCACCAACTGGTGCTTCATTTTCCGTCGCTGGAACCGTTTCCGAGTGCTGCATCACCAATCCTTCCCGAAAAAATCAAGAATCACCTTGGGCATTCGTCATGGATGCCGCAAGTCACGGATTGCAAACATCGGGACAAAGTAACCCAGCACGCCGCTCAGCATGCGGGTTCTCGACGGAAAATAAATTTATTGAGCCGGTAATCCGAAGGTCTTTTCGGTCGCGCTGCGGGTATGTTCCGACAGCTCAGCCTGCGATTCGCCCCGCAGACGTGCCACAAACTCGGCGGTGTGGACCAGGTACGCGGGCTCGTTGCGACGGCCTCGCATCGGCACCGGAGCCAGATACGGACAGTCCGTCTCGAGCAGCAGTCTTCCTTTGGGCACAAGCTTGGCCGCTTCCTGGATCGACGCAGCGCTCTTGAACGTCACGATGCCCGACAAAGAGATCGCAAAGCCCAGACGCAGCCACTCCGTCGCTTCCTGCGGTCCGCCCGTGAAGCAGTGCACGACGCCGCCCGCCGGACTTCCGCCTTCTTGCGCCAAGATCTCCATGGCCTGCGCGTGTGCGTCGCGAATGTGAAGCACGAGCGGCTTGTGAAGCGACTGAGCCAGCCGCACAAAGCGCCGCAGCAGCGTCACCTGCTCCTCGGGCGAGGAGTGATTGTAGTGATAATCGAGCCCCGTTTCCCCCACCGCCACCACCCGCGTGTGCGCCGACAGCGACGCAATCTCGTCCCACAGCTCTTCGCCGAGCAGCTGCGGCTGTTCGCTCTTGGGCATCTTCCGCGAGATCACCGCGCTTGCGTCGTGCGGATGAATCCCAACCGCCGCAAACATCGACGCATCGCGCACCGCATACGACAGCGCATTGCGTGCTTCTCGCTCACTTCCCCCCGAGCCAATCACCACAAACCGCGTCACCTGGGCTTGCCGCGCGCGTGCAACCACCGCATCGCGATCATCGACCGGGCCCGTCTCGGTCTGACGCAGAAAATCATCGGGCTCGAGGTGACAGTGCGAATCAATCCACATACGTCGCAGTAAACACCAGATCGACGGCGATCCCAAACCCTGCGGCGTAGCGTCCGTCTGTCAGTCGCGCGGTGGACGAGGAAAAAACGAGCTGGTCCGACGCACATAGTCCGCGTAGCCCGGACGCTCCTTCATCGACTTTTCCAGCAGTGGCACCCCCGACACCCGCATCAGCAGCAGCGACATCAGCACGGGACTTAGCACCGTCCAGGCTCCTACCCCCGTCGCCAGCGCTCCGCAGTACAGACCCCACCACACCACAAAGTCGCCAAAGTAGTTCGGATGTCGCGTGTAGCGCCACAGACCGTGCTGCATCACCTGGCCTCGGTGCTGGGGATCTCGCTTCCACCGCGCAAGCTGCCAGTCTGCCGTGCCTTCACACGCGGTCCCAAGCAGCACGAGCGCCATGCCCACCACATCCAGCCCCCCGAGCGACGACGGACTCGGCTGCGACATCGCCACTTGCAGCGGCAGCGAGATCACAAAGATCAGCGCCGCTTGCAGCCAAAACACGACAAACAAGCTACGCAGCGGCCACTTGTCACCGTTTCGCTTGCGCATCGCTTGGTAGCGCGCATCTTCCCCTTTTCCCAGGTTTCGCCACGCCAGGTAGCCGCTCAGTCGAAGGCCCCACAGCGACGCAAAAACAGCGAGCCACAGCTTCCGTGGTGCGGCTCCGTCCCCCCATCCGAAGCCGATCCAGGCGACGCCGACAAAGCCAAGGCCCCAGAAGATATCGACAATGCTGGCATCGGACAGACGCAGGCTCAGCAGCCACAGCAGCGTCGGAACCACCAGCAAGAACATCGCCGCATACAGCGCAACAGAGTGACTCGGCATCGGTACAGTCTACGATGTCAGCCACGCGGGCGGGTGCTCAAGTCACTTGGCCAACAGCCGTCGCAAGTGGTACTTCACAGCGCACACGATGCGAATGAACCACGACTCCGTCTCTCGAAAAGAGCACCGGAGCCTGCGTCTGATCGATTCCTATCTGCTGCTGGCGATCGCGCTGGCAGCGGGCATGAGCTATCACCCGGCGATTGTCTCGGTCATCGTCGCGAGCCTGCTTGCGCTGTGGCTTGGGGTCGTGCGTCCTTCGGCGCTGTCGGGCTGGCACCTTCAGCGCTTGTGTCTGT
The DNA here is from genome assembly GCA_937868485.1 of uncultured Myxococcales bacterium. Taxonomy (GTDB): domain Bacteria; phylum Myxococcota_A; class Polyangia; order Palsa-1104; family JAEUJZ01; genus JAEUKA01. The sequence continues at coordinate 41,553 of CALMML010000154.1, forward strand.
CGGGAATGGCTGTGCTGCTGTGTCTGAACGCACCGGCAGAGACTCCCGATACGCACTTTGTGCTCGCCTGTCGCGCCGCCGCTGTTCCGATGCTGGTGCTGGTTGCGTTTCTGGAATCCGGTTCCGACAAGACCCGTCGCATCGTGCTCGCGCTGGCGGGACTGCTCAAGCTGGGGCTGATTCTGTGGGGACTGCGCGTGGTGTCGCATCCTTCTATCGATGTCTGGCATCTTCAGCAGCGCGCCGTCGAGATCTTGCTGCAAGGAAAGAATCCCTACAGCACTCCGGTCGATGACATCTACGCCGGAGGCATCGCGTTTGGACATCAGAAGTTCTATGCCTACGCGCCGCTGAACCTGCTGCTTTCGATTCCCGCCAAGGTCTTGTTTGGAGACTATCGCTACGGACTGCTCGCTGCGCTGATTGCGTCGCTGATGCTGTTTCGACAGACCGGCAAGCGGCTGGGAATCTGTCTTTCGCGCATGGACTTTTTGACGATGGCTGCGCTCCTGCATCCGCGTCTGGATCGACTGGTGATCTATGGCTGGCTGGAGCCCTATCTGATCCTGCTGCTCTCCCTGTTTGTGTATCTGTATGTCTGCGGAAAGCGAGGCACGATCCCGACGCTGATTCTGTGTGCGATGCCGCTTCTCAAGCAGTATGTCGCGGTGCCGCTGCTGCTGTATCTGATCCTGCTGCGACCGCCGCTTGGGGCCATTTTGTGGAGCGCACTGCTGTCGCTGATTGCGCTGTCTCCGCTGCTGCTGGGGAACTTTTCCGCGACCCTGTATCACGGCTTTCTGTTCTTTGTGCAGAGCCTGGGATTCCGTCCCGATTCCTTGTCCATCGCAGCGCTTGTCTTCGACGTGAGCGGCTATCAGCTGGGCGTCAAGACCGCACTCGGGGTTCAGCTGTGCTCTGGCGTCCTCGCCGCGATCTTTCTGCGAAGTAGCACCGACAGACTGACCGCGTTTTTGATGTCTTCTGCGCTGTCGCTTATCGCTTCGTTTCTGTTCGCGCCGCAGGCGTTTGTGAACTACTACTTCTTCGCGGGCGTCATTGTGCTGTGGGCTGCGCTCTGCGCTTCACCGACGAAACAGGAGCAGACTCCGGACCGGCCCCCTTCCCTTCCCAGCCAGCTTCTGCGCGCGCTTGCGATCATGGGATTGACCGCTTCGATTCTGTATCTCGCGTACATGATCTTTGACTTGCAGCTCTGTCCGCGAACCCAGTCTCTGGGTCAGCAAAAGAGAGCGCAAGGGAACGCAGTTCTCGACGAAGGAGTCTGGGTTGCACGCACAACCGAGCAGCTCTATCTGTGTGAAAGTGCGCACTGCATCTGGCCGCTCTGTCATCAAGATGAGCGCTGTCTGTGTGCGGATCGCGCGACCTTCCCAACCGCACAGAGCCTCGAAGTGCAGCTTCGCGTACGGGGTCAGCAGCACGTTCGCTGTCAGCTCGATCACGCAGCACCGACTGTCACCGACCGGACCGGAAGCTGCTGGCGCGCGCGCTGTCACGATCGCATCGACTAAGCGCTTCGTGTATCATGCCGGGCCATGTCTACGCATCACTCCGTTCCTGCCGATCCCGTCGAGCGACTTCATGCCGCGCAGGCCAAAGCCCAGCACGGCGGAGCGCACAAGTATCACGAAAAAAACGCCGCTGAAGGAAAGCTGTTCTGTCGCGAGCGTCTACGGATTCTGTTCGATGAACACGCGGAGTTTGTAGAAGACGGACTGCTCGCCAATCACCAAGCGCATGATCTGGCTGCGGACGGAGTCGTCACCGGAATCGGTCGCATTCACGGTCGCCCCGTCGCTGTGATGGCCAATGACTCCACCATCAAAGCCGGATCGTGGGGCGCGCGCACGGTGGAAAAGATCATCCGCATTCAGGAAACCGCTGGACGGCTGCGGATTCCGCTCATCTATCTCATCGACAGTGCCGGAGCCCGCATCACCGACCAGATCGATATGTTTCCTGGTCGTCGCCACGCCGGAAAGATCTTCAACAACCAAGTGCAGCTGTCTGGATCGATTCCGCAGGTCTGTCTGCTCTTTGGTCCGTCCGCCGCTGGTGGCGCGTACATTCCCGCGTTCTGCGATGTCGTCTTCATGGTCAGCGGCAACGCCAGCATGTACCTCGGATCGCCGCGCATGGCCGAGATGGTCATCGGCGAAAAGACCACGCTCGAAGACATGGGCGGCGCGCGCATGCACTGCGAGGTGTCCGGCTGCGGCGATCTGCTCGCCAAGACAGAGCAAGAAGTCATCGCCAAGTGTCGAGACTATCTGTCGTACATGCCCTCGTTTGCGGGTGCGCCACAGCCCGTGCCGCCCGCCTCGGCACCGCGAACGCCCAAGCCCGATGCCCGCCGCATTGACGACATCCTTCCCAAAAACCACAACCAGTCGTGCGACATCCTTCAGGTCATCGAAGCGCTCGTCGATCAAGGCAGCTTCTTCGAGATCAAAAAGATGTTCGCCAAAGAGCTGTGCACCGGCTTTGCGCGGCTCGCGGGTCGAACCATCGGCATCATCGCGTCGCAGCCCAAGCACAAAGGAGGCGTCCTGTTTGTCGATTCCGCCGACAAGGCCGCCCGCTTTATCTGGCTGTGTGATGCCTTTGACATTCCGCTTCTGTTTTTGGCCGATGTGCCCGGCTTTATGATCGGAACCGCCGTCGAGCGTCAGGGCATCATTCGCCACGGTGCCAAGATGATCTCTGCGGTTGCTGATGCCACCGTTCCCAAGATCTGCGTGGTCCTGCGCAAAGCGTACGGTGCCGGTCTGTATGCGATGTGTGGTCCCGGGTTTTCGCCCGATGCGACGATTGCGCTGCCGCAGTCCTCGATCGCGGTGATGGGTCCAGAAGCTGCCGTGAACGCGGTTTTCTTCAACAAGATTCAGGAAAAGCCCGAGTCCGAGCGCGCCGCCTACATCGAGCAGCTTCGTGCGGAGTATCGGCAAGACATCGACATCTACAAGCTCGCGTCCGACCTGCACATTGATGCGATCATCGAAGCAGACAAGCTCCGTGCCGAGCTGATTCATCGCTTCGACATCGCCGACAACAAGCGCGTCGTCACCTATCCCCGCAAGCGCGCCGTGACGCCGGTCTAAGCGACTCCGCTGCGCCTTCCTTTGCACCTTCCCACACCGCTGTCTGCCCTGTGTGCTCCGTCTCAGACACGCGGGCGCGGTGTATCCGCTTCCGTCTGCGCCGCTTCGAAATTGTGATGACCTCACCGCCGGTTCCTCGATAAAATGACGAGCAGAGGTCTCCTTTGTAGCCGCGCCTCTCGGAGCCAGTGATTGCTCAGCCCAGGTAGTACGTTCGCCGGTCGATTCAAAATCGAACACAGTGCCCAATCGGGCGGAATGGGACAGATCTACCGCGCGCTCGACTTGCAGACCGGACATCTGGTCGCGCTCAAGGTGCTGCACGAGCACGCCACCGAGCAGTATGTCCAGCGGCTCTTTGTCGAAGCCCAGACCTTGTCCGAGCTGCATCATCCCGGCATCGTCACGCATATCGCGCACGGCATCGCAGAGCAAGGCAGTCCGTATTTGGCGATGGAGTGGCTCGACGGCTTTGACCTGTCCGTTCGCATCCGCCAAAAGAAGCTGTCTCCCGATGAGCTGTTTGTGCTGCTGCATCGCGTAAGCTCCGCGCTGGCCGTCGCCCATCGCGCCCATGTCCTGCATCGCGACATCAAGCCCGCCAACCTGTTTTTGCGAAACGGAACGCTCGAGGGCATCACGCTCATCGACTTCGGACTGTCTCACCACATGTACGGAGGCCAGGGACTCACCGAGACTGGCGCCGTCATTGGCACGCCTGAATACATGTCTCCTGAGCAGGTGCGCGGCGATCGTGACATCGGACCGTGTGCCGACATCTTCAGCTTGGGCTGCGTCGCCTATGAGTGTCTGACCGGCTCGCCGCCCTTTATGCACGAGTACGTCGCCGCCGTCCTGGCCAAGATCCTGTTTGAGGATCTGCCCGCGCTCCGCTTCACGCTGCCGCACGTACCCGCCGCGCTGTGTGAGCTGATCGAGCGCATGCTGCAAAAAGATGTCTCCCAGCGCATCGCCAGTGCCGTCGATCTGCTGTCGGATCTGGAGTCACTCACCGCGTGGCGAGCTGGTCAGCCCGTGCTGGCGCAGGATGTCCAAGCGCCCGTGATCCATCCGCGCAGTGAAGAGCAGCTCTTTGTCAGCCTGGTGATCGCGCAGCCTCGGAATGAGCAGTCCGCACCCCAGGATCTGGATCGTCGGCTTCAGCTTCTGACCGAGCTGGGTCTGCCCGTCAAGCGCATGATCGATGGCTCGCTGATTGCGCACTTTAGCCGCCAAGGAGAGCCCACCGAGCAAGTCACCCAAGCCGTTCGCTGCGCGCTGCTTGTGGCCCGGCACAGTCCTGACTGCTGGGTCGCGGTCGCCAGTGGTCAAGCCGAGCTGTCGTTGGGAGAAGTCGTGGGCTCGCTTGTCTCGCAGACGACGTCCATGCTCAGGGCGGCGCGCAGGCTGCCCAGCCTTCCTACGCACCCTGTCGCGCTGATTGACAGCACCTCCGCGCGCCTGGCCGAAGAGTTCTTTGCCATCAGTCCGTGTAGTCCTGCGCTGCGTCTGGTGTCCCTGCGGAGCGAGCTTCAGCCCGATCAGAGCTGCAAGCTGCTCGGAACACCCACGCCCTGTGTCGGTCGCGAGCGCGAGCTTCAGCTGCTCGAATCGATGATCGTCGACTGTCACGAAAGCGGCATGGCGTCCGCGCTGCTCGTCATTGCGCCGCCCGGCCTGGGCAAGTCGCGGCTCCGTCATGAGTTTGTCCGTCGCATTCAGAGCACCCGTCCCGAGGTCTTGATCTTCTCTGGACGCGGCGATCCGATGAGCGCGGGCGTGTCCTACGGGCTCATCACCCAAGCGCTGCGCGGCTTTTTCGGACTGCAAGACAGCGATGAAGAAGCCGTTGCGCAAAAGAAGATTCAGTCCACCCTGAGCCTGCACGCACCGACGGACAATCTGCACGATCATCTGCCCTTTTTGGGAGAGCTGTGCAAGGTGTCCTTTCCGACGAGCCCGCTGCTTCACAGTGCGCGACTCGATCCGCGTGTGATGACCGATCTCATGGAGCAAGCGTTTGTGAAGCTGCTCCAGATCCTCACCCAGCGCCACTCCGTGCTCCTGCTGCTGGAAGACATGCACTGGAGCGACTCGCTTACCTGCCACCTGACCGACACTGCGCTGCGCGAGCTCAGCCAGCAGCCGCTGATGATCGTGGCGCTCGGTCGTCCTGAAGTAGAAGAGCGCTTTCCCAAGCTCTGGGCCGAGCGGGCCCGTCAGCTGCTGCGTCTGCTGCCACTGTCCAAGCGCGCCAGTGAACAGCTCGTCCATCAAGTGCTCGGGCATCGGCTCGCGGCCAGCACCGTGTCGCGCATCATCGATCAAGCGGCGGGCAACACCCTGTTTTTGGAAGAGCTGCTGCGCGCCACGCTCGATGGCAAAGGTGAAGAGCTGCCCGCGACCATCTGGGCCATCTTGCAAGCCCGGATGATGAAGCTCCCCGCAGAGCAGCGGCGTGTGCTGCGGGCCGCCAGCGTGCTCGGTGATACCTTCTGGCCGAGCGGCGTGTGGCAGGTCTGTGGTCGCGAGCGAACCCTGGCCCAGACCATCGACAGCCTGACGCGCCTGCAAGAAGCAGAGATCCTCGAGCGTCATCGCCAGAGCCGCTTGAGCAGCGAAGCCGAGTTCCGCTTCCGTCACGATCTGCTCCGGCAAGCGGCCTATGAGTCCTTTACCCTCGAAGCCCGCAAGACCGCCCATCACGATGCCGCGCGCTATCTGGAAAGCGTCGGTGGACAAGATCCGGCGGTGCTTGCGCAGCACTACCAGCGCGGCGCCGAGCTGTCCCGCGCAGCCTCGTACTATCTGCGCGCAGCGGACAAGGCCTATGACGAAGGGAACCTCGAGCAGGTGCTCCACTGCGCATCCCAGGGCCTGGAGTGTTCGTCCGAGCCCGCGCTGCGTGGGTCTTTTTTGGCGCTACAGAGTGCCTCGTGGTTTTGGCGAAATGAGCTGGTGAGCGCGCTGCCTGCCGCGATGAACGCCCAGCTCATGCTGCCGCAAGGAAGTCATCACTGGCTCTGTGCCATCTCGACCGGGATCACCTGCGCGGCGGCGCTCGGACGCATTCGCATCGTGTCGGATCTGGCGGTCTTGTCCGCCAGCGTGCCCATCGCCGATCCGCTCCGGGGTCCGTTTCTCAAGACCCTCAGCGTGGTCATTGTCACCCTCTGTTCGATGGGAGAGCGCTCGCTCGCCCTCACCCTGCTTGCGCGCCAACAAGACCTCGTCCAGTCGACCGACGCTGTCGACCTGTTTTCGCGGGCCTGGCTGCACTACGCCCAAGCGCGCGTGGATTCCCTGCTGTCTCCCCGCGTCGAGTCGGCCCTTACCAACTACCAGACCGCCATCGATGCCTTTGTGCGCATCGGCAACCGTCGCATGGCCGCCATTGCCCACAGCGACCTGGGCCTGCAGCTCGGACGGGTCGGTCTGGTCGCCGAAGCCGAGCGCTGGTTTCGCGAAGGACTGCAAGCCGCAACCCAGCTCGATGAGTCGATGACCCTGATGTGGATTCAGGTCCAGTTTGCGCTCGTGCTCGCCGAGCGGGATCATCCCCAGGCCCATCGCGATGCCGAGTCCATGGCCCTGCGCGTCTTGGCTTCTGCCAGCAACCTGACCATCTACGCCGGGCTCGCGCACGCGGTCATGTCGTCTCTGCACCTGCGCACCCATCGCTACGCCCAGGCCGAGGAGTCCGCCCGCAAGTCGCTCGATGCCCTGCGTCCCCAGAAGTCCTGCACGGCGATTGGCTACCTTGCGCTCAGCCGCGCCCTGGATGCCGCCAGCAAGACCGAAGAAGCCTTGACCGTGGTGCGCGAGGGCATTGCGTTACTCGACGCACTCGATGGTCCCAGCGGCAGTGAGCTTCCGCTCCGCTCCCTGCTCGTCGATCTGCTTCAGCAGCAAGGGGACACGCTGGCCACCCGCGCCGCCCAGCAGGTGTTGGAACAGCACCTTCAGCTGCGCCTGGCTCACATCACCCAGCCCGCCGTGCGCACCGCGTTTTTGCAGCGACACCGGCCCCTGCGCAAGCTGCTGTTTTAGAGCAAAGAAGTGCCGGGGCCCGAAAGAAGTGCCGGGCCCGAAAGAAAGCGCGCGCCGCTAGCGGTAGTACAGCTCGCCGAAGACCGACTTGTACTCGAAGTACGTCAGAAAGCCGTAGTCGTCCGCCGCGCCGCTCATCGGAGTCGCCATCGGACAGCCCGCGCCCGTCGATCCTTCCTTAAACGCCGCCGCCGCGCAGCCCGTGTCGCCGTCCAGCTCCATGCCCCAGCCTTGGTTTGCCTTGCCGCCGCCACAGGTTCCGTTTGTGTAGTAGAACGCTCTGCAGCCGCCCTCGGTGCCGCTGCCGCAGTAGGATCGCGTCGTCGAGCTGGCATACGGCATCCACACCGTGCCCGTGCCCGCCAGACAGACCGTGGTCTTGTTCAGCAGCGCCCCCAGCACCGCCGCGCTGGTCGTGTTGCCCGCCGTAAACTTCCACGCCGCGTACTGGTTCGGGCTCGACGATACATCCTTGACGAGCAGCGCCGTCACCGTGCTGCCATCGGGAATCTTCGCGCTGCACAGGTTCCCGGTCGGATCGCACTGATCCAGCGTCTGCCCGAGCGGATCTTGTCCGGTCGGAAACGCCGCCTTCACCCAGTTAAAGCGCGTCCAGCCGCCGCCGTCCGTCACCATGTCGCACTGCACCGCAAAGTCCGCTTTGCCCACGCCCGCCCCATCGGGATCGATGCGATAGACGCCGCTCGCGGTGCCCGGCTGCGCCGTCAGAAGCTCCAGGCAGCTTATCGCCGCGCGACAGACGTTGCCCGCGCCGCACACGCCGCTGAGGCAGTCCGCGTTGCCGGTACACACCTTGCCAAAGCCACACTTGCCGCAGCTGCCGCCGCAGTCGGTGTCCAGCTCGCTGCCGTTCTTCACCCCATCCGAGCAGGTCGGTGCCTGGCAGCTGCCGTTTTGACAGACCCCCGACTTGCACTGTGCCGCTTCGGTACAGCCCTTGCCGCTGTCACACAGTCCGCAGCCGCCGCCGCAGTCGGCATCGATCTCACTGCCGTTTTTGACCCCATCCGAGCAGGTCGGCGCCTGGCAGACGCCGCTCTGACAGACCCCCGACAGGCAGCTTGTGCCCGCCGAGCAGCCCTTGCCATCAGCGCAGGCCGCGCACGACCCGCCGCAGTCCACATCGCTCTCGGCAGCGTTCTTGATTCCATCCGTACAGGACGGAGGAATCTCCATGGTGTTGTCGATGTTATCGGTTCCGCAGGTCAGATACGGCAGCGCGCACAGGGCCACCAGTGCGTACGTTGACTTCATGCTGTCCCCCTTCGGCCCGCGATCGTAGCACGACGCCCACCGTCAGCACGTTCGAAGGACAGCCTCGCGCATTTGCTGCATGATTCCGCGCCCTCGTCCCCCCAGCCTGCGCGCGGATCGTCCCGCTTACGGCGCGTCCGTCAGCGGCAGCGCGATCCGATCATCCACCAGCAGGTAGCGCTTGGTCGGCAGCGTGTTCGTCGGCAGGTGCTCGCTGTAGCCCTTGAGCGTGAAGCGATAGCTGGTCCCCGTCAGCCGCTCCACCCGCGCATACACC
>CALMML010000155.1 GCA_937868485.1 uncultured Myxococcales bacterium
CCACCCTGTTTAACGCCGTCACGCGCACTCGCAAAGCCGAGGCGGCCAACTATCCGTTTTGCACCATCGAGCCCAACCAAGGCGTGGTGGTGGTTCCCGACGAGCGACTGAACGTCCTGTCGAAGCTCAGCGGCAGCAAGAAGCTGGTTCCCGCCGCGATTGAGTTTGTCGACATCGCTGGACTCGTCAAAGGCGCAAGCAAGGGCGAAGGACTCGGCAACAAGTTCCTGAGCCACATTCGCGAGGTCGATGCGATTGTCCACGTCGTGCGCTGCTTCGAAAACGGCGACATCACGCACGTCGATGGGAGCGTCGATCCGATCCGAGACATCGAGGTCATCAACACCGAGCTGATCTTGGCCGATCTGGAAGCGGTGACTCGTCGTCGCGAGCGCTGTGAAAAGCGCGCCAAGCAGAGCGACAAGGAAGCCAAGGCCGAGTTTGCGCTGTGCGAAAAGCTGCTGCCGCACCTCGACGCGATGAAGCCCGCCGTGACGATGGAGCTGAGCGACGAAGAACGGAAGCTACTCAAGAGCTTCTTTTTGCTCAGCGGCAAGCCCTGCATCTACGCTTGCAACGTCGCAGAGTCCGAGCTGGCAGCGGCGACCAAAGATCCCGACAAGCATCCGCTCGTGTCGCGGGTTCGTGAATACGTTCGTCATGCCCATGCAGCCAGCGCGTGCGTCTTCAGCGCCGCGATTGGAGCCGAACTGAGCGAGCTTCCCGAAGAAGACGCCAAAGCGTATCTGTCCGATCTCGGCGTCACCGACAGCGGCGTCAACCAGCTCATCAAGAGCGTCTACTCGCTCCTCGGTCTTCAGACGTACCTGACCACCGGAGAAAAAGAGACGCGCGCCTGGACGATCACCAAAGGCACCAAGGCTCCGCAGGCCGCTGGCGTCATTCACGGCGACTTCGAGCGGGGCTTTATCGCCGCGCAGATCGTCGCCTATGACGACTTGGTTGCATGCGGTTCCGAAGCCAAGGCGCGTGAAGCGGGCAAGCTGCGCATCGAAGGCAAAGAATACGTAATGCGCGACGGCGATGTCGTCGAGTGGCGCTTCAACGTCTGATCGTCCACCCGAATGCACCGCGATGGCGCTTCGGTCAGCGTCGGTGCTTACTCGCTGTATTCGATCTTGTACTTGTCGAGCTTGCGATACAGCGTCCGACGGTCAATCCCCAACACTTCCGCCGCGCGCGTGTGATTTTGGTGTAGCTCGTCGAGCACGCGCAGGATGTGAACGCGCTCTACATCGTCGAGCGTCCTGGGCCCACCTGTTCGCTCTGCTCCGCTCACCTTCGTCAGTCCCGTCACATGCGGCGGTAGATCTTCGATGCCCAGCGTCGGTGGCCGCCCAATCGTGAGCGCACACTCAACGGCATTGCGTAGCTCTCGGACATTGCCTGGCCAGCTGTAGTTTTGCAGCGTGCGCAGCGCGTCCGTCGAAAAGTGACAAGGCGCTCCGTCGGGAGCCAGCTCTTTTAGGAAGCTCTCAAGCAGCAGCGGAATGTCTTCTTTGCGCTCTCGCAGCTCCGGCAGATAGACCGTGACGACGTTTAGTCGATAGTACAAGTCCTCGCGAAACTCTCCGCGTCGGACCGCTTCGGTGATGTCCTTGTTGGTTGCGGCCACGATGCGAACATCCACGTCGATGTTTTCACGACCACCGACGCGCCGAATCGTCCGTTCCTGCAGCGCGCGCAAGAGCATCGTCTGAAGATCCGGCTTCAGCGACTGCACTTCATCGAGAAACAGCGTTCCACCCTCTGCTGTCTCGAGCAGGCCCTTCTTCATCTCCGTCGCGCCAGTAAATGCACCTTTTTGATGACCAAATAGCTCGGATGCGACCAAGTGTTCGGGCAGCGCACCGCAGTTGATGTCGACAAACGGCTTACCCGCCCGTCGGCTGTGGTAGTGAAGCGCCCTTGCGACCAGCTCTTTGCCGGTGCCGGTTCGTCCCGAGATGAGCACCGTGGCCTGGGTTGGTGCCGCGCGCTCAATGATGTGAAACACGCGCTGCATCGCCGACGACTGACCGATGATGCGATCAAAGCGATGACGGTCCCGTACCTGCGACTCCAGCTGCTGGAGCCGTGTCTTCGTCGCTCGGCTTTCGAGCGCACGCTCGATACGACCTTGCAGATCGCCCAGATGCAGCGGCTTGGTCACGTAGTCATCCGCCCCGAGCCGAATGCACGACACCGCCTGATCGATGGAGCTAAACGCCGTCATCATCACCATCGCGACATCGGGATAGCGCGGACGAATCGTCGACAGCAGCTCGATGCCGCTCATCGCTGGCAAGTTGATGTCGCTGAGGACGATCTCCGGGCGCTCTTCTTCGAGCCGTGTGATGGCCTGCTCTGCATCGGCGCAGCTTGTCACCACAAAGCCCAGGCGCGACAGAAAGCCTGCGACGATCAGCGCTTGGTCGGGATCGTCCTCGATGAGCAGCACGCTGGCGCTTGGCTTCTTCATCGCGCGTGCGCCTTCACCGCTGCGGGCGCGGATGTCGGCACCGATAGATACATCGTGTAACGCATCGGCTGGCCGCTGCAGACACTGGGGACCGACTGCTGATCCTTGGGCATTCGCACCGAAGTTACAGCAGGTTCGACGATTTGGAAACCGCGTCCCCGCATCGACCAGCAAGAGTGCCCCGCTTGCGGCAAAAATGCCTCGGTCCGCTGCAAGTGCGCTGATAAATTACTCCCGAAATGAGTGACCTACGGCTTGGCATACCCGTTGCTGCCGCCGAAACCCAAGTGCCCATCTCGTGAACTCGATGGGTGAAGGAGCATCTGATGTTGACCACGAAGTCCCTTTTGGCCGCTGGCTCTGTCCTGTGTGGCATGTTGTTGGCTGGCTCGGCGCAGGCAGAAGATCAGGTCGTTGCCGTGAAGCAAGAATTCGGCAAGCTTGAAGAGGTCAAAGAGGTCGTCTGGAAGGCATCCGCGTCCGCTGGCTTTTCCATCAGCACCGGCAACGCCAGCGTCATGACCTTTAGCGGCGGCGTCAATGCATCACGCAATGACGGCAGCAACAAGATTACGCTGGGTCTAAAAGGCATTTACGGATTGACTGATATCGCTGTATTCACCGACAGCGATGGCGACATGAAAGCCAATATGGATAGCGAGCTGACCGTGGAGCGCAAGCGGACCGCCGCGCTGCTTTTGGGCATGTTCCGCTATGACCGATTCTTTTCCAAGAACAACACCGGCTACATCACGGCATCGGCTGGCTTGGATCTGCCTGCATCCAAAGAGTTCTTCGGTGGTGGTCAGATCGGTTATGCGCGTCAAATCGTCAATACCAAGATGCATGTGCTGAGCGCAGAGCTTGGTTATGATTTCAACTATACGCGCTATATTCTGCCCGAAGTGCCGCCGATGAACTTCGAGCAGAACGTCATCCTGCACTCTGCGCGTCTGTATGCTGGTTATGTGCTCTCTGTCGCAGATCACACCACAGTGGAAGCCAACGTCGAAGCGCTGATCAACTTCAATGTTGCCCATATCGGAGATCGAGATGTCGGCGCTGGTCAGGCCACCCGCGTAAACGGTCAGCTGGCGTTTACGACCAAGGTCTGGAAGGCACTAAGCCTACGTGCAGCGACGATGCTTCGCTACAACAATGCACCCGGTTTGACCACACTGTATCCCTTTGCAGCGGACTTCCCCGGTCGCTATAACCAAAAGCTAGATACGCTGACAGAGCTTCAGCTCGTGGTGAACTTCATCTAAGTGCGTTCCCATTCAAGGAGTCGTTCGATGACTGTCTCGTATTCCTATCGCCTGGCTGGACCTGCCGCTGTGCTTTCGGCTGTGGCGATGCTGACGGGAGCGCCGCAGGCTGCACATGCGGAAATCACTGCCGGAGTCTTTGCCGGTGGTCACTTCTTTAACGACAACAACAAGCTGAGCCGACAAGATGTCGCAACGCCAGACAATGGTCTGAATCACAGCGGCATTGTTGGACTACGGCTTGGATATGTCCCGATTCCTCGGCTGGCAATTGAAGCAGAGCTAGGAATCATTCCAACTGGAACCCATGATGGAACGTCTTATCTGGGTGTTCTCAACGTGCGGGGTCACTTGCTGCTGAACCTGCTGACCGGGCGAGTGCGTCCATTCCTACTGGCGGGCGGCGGCGGCATGTTTTCGATGATGTCGATTGGATCGCGACTGTCTGCTGATTCCGAAGCAGCGCTTCACGCGGGTGCCGGACTTCAGGTGGATGTGACCAAGCTGTGGGGCCTGCGCATCGATGGTCGCGCGGTGTTTCCGCAGGCACTTTCCAGTGCGCTGACGACGGAAGGAGAGATCCTGTTTTCCTTCGCCGGTCGCTTTGACACGCAGAGCGCTGCGCCGCCTCCGCCGCCGCCACCACCTTCTCCGTCGGTGGTTCCCGCGACGCCGCCGCCTGTGGTGGACAGTGATGGAGACGGCATCGTCGATACCATCGACAAGTGTCCCAGTGCGTCCGGTCTGCCCGCAAACGCTGGCTGTCCCGATCTGGATGGCGATAACGATGGCGTGGTCGATCGACTGGACAAGTGTCCGATGGAAGCGGGCATCAAGGAAAACGAAGGCTGCGCGGACAAAGACAGCGATGGCGATGGAATCGTCGATCGACTGGACAAGTGTCCAACCGAGCCAGAGACAAAGAACCAGTTCCAAGATGACGACGGCTGCGCCGATGAAGTTCCGAAGGCTGTCGCGCAGTTTTCCGGTGCAATCGCTGGCATCGTCTTTGCGCCAAACCGTACAGAGATCACGGCAGCGACGCGCCCGGTGCTGGATCAGGCCGTCGCTGTGCTGAAGGAAC
>CALMML010000156.1 GCA_937868485.1 uncultured Myxococcales bacterium
ACAACTACCTGGTCAACGTGCAGGCTCCATCTTTGGCAGTGTTTGGCGCTGCGTACAAGATCATCCACTACCAGAGCAAGGACTTGATCGACGTGCAGACCGTCGGCCTGAACACAGTTGCGCGCCACAACGAGCTGTTCCCCTTGTACCAGGTCGAGTATGACTACCTGCAAAGCAGCACCGCCCCCAGCGACATCGCCAAGCGCTGGAACCGCAGCATCCTCGACAGCAAATACTACGGCGAATTCACCCGCACCTACTTTGGCGAGCTGTCGCGCCTGCGCTTTATGGGCGACTACTGGCCGTGCGAGATGAAGGAAGCGGCGATGTCACTGGACCTGCGCCACATGCTGATCCTTTCGCAGCTGCAGACCAAGGTCACGCTGGCTCAGCTAAAGGACAACCCATCGGTGCTTCCGCTTACCGCCACCTGCGCCGCCAAAGGCACGCCATCGGGCGACAGCGTGGCTGCGAGCCAACTGACAGCCGACTGGGCCGCCGCGACCGCCAAGGCCGAGCAAGTGGCCGCCTCTGCCAAGCTCAAGCTGGCGGACTTTGCCAAAGTCAGCGCCTACGAGTTTTACGGCGACTTCCACCGCACCGTATACGCCGGCGAGCTGGCATTGCGCGACATGGGAGCCGAGCGTGTTGCGCAGTACAAAGTGTTGATGAGCGCGTTCCCGGCCTCACCCACGGCCATTCTCAAAGTGGGCGACCAGCTGTCCGACCAAAACCCGGTGCATGTGCCCTTTCAGTCGCAGTTCAAGCAGGTGTTCTCGATTCTGAAAGGCCTCGGCACAGGCAAGCCGAGCGACCATTTCACCATCGACCGAAAGGCGCAGAAGCTAAACAACGTCAGCCAAAGCGCCCTCAGCTTCAACTAAGAACGCAGTCCGTTGCGCGTTCCCGTCCCACTGGACCGACTGTTTGGATGGGAACTATGTTCATGCGAAGCGGCAAAACGACTTGGAAGGGGCAACAATCCGAATGACGGATCGGCTCCTCATCACCTACATGGGCGATGGTGGGAGCGGTCATGAGGATTCACTGCATCCGTGTTCAAACGTTGGGGGCAGCTCCCTTGAATGAACAGATGTCACCGCCGGTCTTCATCGGAGTGGTACAACTCCCGCTTCCTACTCATTCCCCAAGGAGACTCCTCATGCTCAGATTCACTCACACAGCGACGGCTGTGGCCGTCGGTACGGGCCTGCTTGTGGCTGCCAGTCACGCCTTTGCAGAGCCCTCTCCAGTACCCATCAAGCGCGCGCTGACCGAGTCGGCCAAGTTCACCACCGCAAGCTACAATCCAGTGCGGACCACCGACGGTATCAACTGGACCAAGCTGACGACTCCCATGGACCCCAAAGACGTGGGCTTTATCAAGGATGCGACGCCGCAAGCGCTAGAACTGAACCTGAACGTCGTAAAGGACAGCCCGACGACGTTTAAGGTGTCGCTCCTGAGCGTGCTCTGTCCTGGCGCAAACCCGGCCCCCGTTACGGCGCAGCTTGATAAGCCGTTTGAGATTGCGTGCAACTACACCGGCACCAGCTCTGATCGGGCGATCAACATGTTCCAAGCCGAGCGACTGACCGGTGTCTTTTCCGCGACCACGCTGAAGCTGACGGGATACATGCGCGCGTCGGTGTCTGGCGGCGGACCGCGTGGCTACGTCTGGGAGCAGCGGTCCATGAAGGGGGCTTCGCTGTCGATCAAGCTGCCCAAGCCTCTGCTGTAGCGAGGGATCGAACTGCCCGGACAGACGAGGGATGCGCCTCGGACGGAGTCTGTTTCCCACGGGAGGGAAGTGGTGTCGAGGGCTAGTTCCGGGCTTTGGCACCGCCGCGCGCTTCCCTCGCCCATGTTTGTTCCAGCGCGGACCAGTCGAGGACGCTGCCCAGTCGGGCCAGCACCGCATACAGCCCAAACCGGATGCGTAGGAGAAAGAGCATCGCAGGAGGAATGCCCAGCCGGGCCATGCTGCGCTTGTCCTGCATCATTCTTTGCGCCTCCATC
Organism: uncultured Myxococcales bacterium; assembly: GCA_937868485.1. GTDB lineage: Bacteria > Myxococcota_A > Polyangia > Palsa-1104 > JAEUJZ01 > JAEUKA01. Next base: position 2,020 of record CALMML010000156.1, read on the forward strand.
GCGCCATCCGAGGGAATGGCCCGTTCGCCCGGCTTGAGCATCGGCCCCCAGAAGCGCTGCAGCAGGGTGAGCGCCAACCGTCGGTTGTCCACCGTGTCCGCCCCACCGGCACCCAGCGCCTTCAGCGCCGCAAAGACTCCGTCCTCGTCCGCTCGCCGCGTGGCATCCGCCAGGTCAGAGAAGTGGAGGACTGCCGCGCGGTCAAACTCTCGCACGCACCCAAAGTCGTAGAGGATGATGCTGCCATCCTGCAAAAACGCGTAGTTTCCGGGGTGAGGGTCCGCATGGAACAGACCGTGTGCATACAGCGTCCCCACGTAGGCCTGAAACAGCGCGAGCCCCCAGTCATTGCGGAGCTGTTGCGACGGATTTGACGCCAGCGCTTGGTGAAGCGGCGGACCGGGAAGCCAGTGCGTGGTGAGCACGCGAGGGGAACACAGCCGCGCTTCCACCGTCGGGATGCGCACCGGCCCCTTGGCCCCGAACAGCTCGCCGTACCGCTGCTGCTGCCGCGCTTCCCAGGCAAAGTCACACTCCCGCACAAACACTTCCCTCGCCTCGGCCACAAACCCAGGCATGTTGGCCTGCGGCACCAGCAGGGACGCCACGCTTCCCGCGCTCGACGCCGTCCGAAAGTCTGCGAGCAGCGCCTCCCGCACACCGGCATGCTGCACCTTCACCGCCACGAGGGTTCCGTCCGCGAGCTTCGCTTTGTGTACCTGCCCGATGGAAGCCACAGCAACCGGCACCGGATCTAGCGTGCGTAGCAGCTCGGCTGCGCCTATCCCCAGCTCCGTGGTGAGCGTGGCTTGTACCTGTTCCAGCGGCGTGGCTGGTGCCTGCATCTGTAGGAGCGCCAGCAGGTTCCGAGCCTCCTCGGGAAGCGTGGGGTCCAGAAAGCTCAGCATCTGACCGGCTTTCATCGCCACGCCTTTTAGCTCGCCCAGCTGGGTTACAAGGGATGCTACCGCGTCCAGCGTCCGCTCCGAGCCACCGCCGCCCCAGCGCTCTCCCAGCATCACGCCCGCCATCCCCACTGCGGACCTTCCGGTTTTCAGCAGCCGTTCCACCTGCCCGGTAGGAACCACGCTTCCCGCGCGCCGGAACGCATCCACCATCTTGTCACGACGACCCATTGAGCCCATGATCTTTTTCTTTCTGTGATAGTCACTCTCATATGATAGTCACTATCACATGAAGACGCCACCGGAAGTCAAAACAGACATACGCCAGCAGCGGCGCATCGGGATGATGCGCAATGCCCAGGACGCTGCGCTGGACCTGTTCGAATCCCGAGGGTTCGACGGAACCACCATGGAAGACGTGGCGCGTGCGTCCGGTGTGGGACCAGCTACCCTCTACAGGAACTTTGGAACCAAGGAGCGTCTGGTGCTGTGGGATGACTACGATCCGGCACTCTTGGCCGCGCTGGAAGCTGAGCTGTTGCGAAGTCCGCCCCTCCGCGCGGTTCAGACGGCGCTTCGTCGCTCACTCAATGCGGTGTACCAGAAGGACGCAAGGCGAATCCTCCGCCGAACGCTCTTCACCTTGTCCACGCCCGCGATCCGAGCTGCGGCCCTCACGGACTCTCTGTTGCTGCGTACGGAGATCTCTGTGCTGTTTCAGCGCTCGGGCGCCATCCGAACCGAGCTGGCTGCCGATGCTGCTGCGGGTGCGGTGGTGGCGGCTCTGGACGCTGCCATCTCTCACTGGGCCAAGGACCGTGCGAGGACGCCTCTACAGACGGTGCTGCGGCGCGCGTTTTTGGGACTCAAGAAGCTGGGCTGAAGCGCTACCGTCGTCACCTGCTGATCGTGAAGGTCGCCACGTCAGGCGCTCGTGGCCTTGCGATGGCATACTCGATCTTGATGCCTGTCTTCCGCCTGTCTGGACTAGATGGCTGGTCGCCTGATGCCAAGCTGGTCGCTGGCACCAGGGTCAGCTCAGCGCTGCGGTTCCAGATTGCACCCGATGGACAGGTGGACGTCACGGGCTTCGATCGCTCAGATGGCCAGAGCCGAGGGCTGTTAGACATCGTCGGTCGTCACCGCCTGCGGTTTCCCTGATGGTTCAATGAAGCGAATGAACCGACGGAATGCAGCGAAAGAGGGCTTGCGCTGATTCGTATCAAACCGCGCTCACTGGTTCCCATCAGTGCACCCTCACGCACCAACCTGTCCCTCGTTTCGAGAGATGGTCAATCGCCGGACTGGATTCGATGCCGACTTCATCCGCGCTGCGGCCACAGTTCGCTCACACAGCGGGCTCGTCCTACAGTCGCTGCAAAGACCCTGGTTGGCGGCGCCATTCACTGCGTGTATCATAGGCTGGCCTGAGTCTAACCGATGGACGATAACCAGCCCCTGCAGATCCGTTCATACCAAATCGTCCGAAAGCTCGGAGAAGGTGGCATGGGGGCCGTCTACGAGGGTTTCAATCCCCAGCTTGGTCGTCGCGCCGCAATCAAGGTTCTGCTGTCGCAGTTTACCAACGACAAGGAGCAGGTTGCGCGCTTCTTTAACGAGGCCAAGGCTTCCAATCTGGTTCGACATCCCAGCTTGGTAGATGTCTTCGAGTGTGGGTACGCGGAAAATGGAATGGCGTTCATTATCATGGAGTATCTCGACGGTGAGACCCTGCGCGCTCGCTGTAAGCGCCAAGGAACGCTCGGACCAGCCTCCATTCCGATCATTCGCCAGATGGCCACCGCCCTCGCCGCAACGCACGAAAAGAACATTGTCCACAGAGACTTAAAACCCGACAACGTGATGTTGGTGGCGGACCCGGAGGTGCCGGGGGGAGAGCGTGTCAAAA
>CALMML010000157.1 GCA_937868485.1 uncultured Myxococcales bacterium
GCAGCGACGCCTGCGCCAAGTCCCTGATGGGAATCTACGGAGTCGCTTTGGTTGACTTTAGGCGCGCGAGCCGCTGCTCGGTCGCTTGAGCGGCGGCGTGATGTTTGTTAATGGCAAAGGCGCGGTCAAGGGCCGCGCGGGCTTGGGCTAGATGTGGAGCGCGGGCTGGCAGTGGCTTGGCCTGGGCCAAGCGGACATGCGTCTCGGCAAGGGTCTGCCATGCGTCGGGATACTTCTCGGGGCTCTCCGTTGCCTGCTGGGCCTTGATCCGTGCGTCTTCCAGCGCGGCCACGGTCGCAGGGCCAGTCTGACCCGCAGCTTGAGCCACCACCCACATCGCCTGCGCCCCCAGCGTCAAACACATGGCGTCGGTCTTCGACAGCGCCAGACAGTCCTTCTGGGCCACATGCAGCTCGGCGAGCGCGGGAGCGGGATCCTGCTGCTTATTCACAAGCTCGCGAGCCTGCACCAGATAAAGCAGCATCGCCAGCTGCTCGGCATCCAGCAGCTTGCCCCCTAGCCTGCGTGAGGCCTGAAGGTGTGGCAGCGCCTTCGCTACATAGCGCGTAGGATCCCGTCCGGCCAGTGACTCCCGCTGCGCCGCTTGTGCATATATCTGAAAGTAGTTGTTGAAGCACTGAGCGTTTTGGCTGTTTACAACCATGCAGCGCGCAAAGTAGTCCTCGGCACGACCCAGAAGAGAAATCAGTTCCTCCGTCTGAGATTCAGGCACAAGCAACGAGACTGCAAAAAGGACGTTCGCGGGCCCGTGCCGATAAGTAGGGTCTAGACTACATACTGAAAGATAGCCTCTCAGCCCGGCACTCAGTGTGTCATGTGCGCTCGGGTGCCCGATACGTCGCTGATACTGTCCCAGTATGATCCGTACGGATGCCAGGTCATTTCGACCCCATACGAACTGTGGGTGCTGTGTCACTGCGGACTCCAGCAGCTCGATCGCCCGGAACCAGGCTGGCTGAGGATCCACCCCTTGTGCTTGCTGCAGTGCAGCAACGAGACTCAGGCAGTTCGCAGCCGCATCTTGGGCATATGGGTTGCGCGTGTGCATGCTCATGATGGCTTGCGCGTGTACCTGGCATGCACGCTGAATCTCGGGGGTGAGCACGCCATATGCCAACACAAAGTACGCTGCAACTGCCTGCTTAATGAATGCCTCCACGCTCGTCGGATCGGCCAGAGCAAGCTTCTTTCCTGCCACGACCGCTTGCTGATAGGCACTGGCGGTCGAAAGACCACGATTCATGGCCATCTCCACCTGCCGGACCCAGGCCTCTGCGAGCCCTTCGTAGACCTCGCTGTCGCTCTGTCCGATGCGCGCGGCGGCTTCATACGCCTTCACGGTGGCAGCAAACGAGCCCTCCGCCTCTGTGTACTGACCCGCATCGCGCTGTTTGAGCGCCACCTCCAGGTACACGTCTCCTTGCAGCTTCCAGGCCTCGTACAGCCAAGGCTCTGCTACCAGCGCGGCCTGCGCATGACGGAGTGCTCCGGCATGGTCTTGCTGATAATACGCAATCACTCCATCGAGGTACTCCGACACTACGGTTTCGGTTGCCCGGCTCCTGCGGAGCGAGTCCAGCGCCGGTACAAGGTAGGTTGCGACCAGCTCCTTCCGCTTCTTCTGTGCCCAGTCCCCACCACCAGCTAGCCGGGCTTCATACATCGCCTGGTCAAAGTGCTTGCCGAGCACCAGCCCCAGCGCATAGTGAAGTTCGGGCCGCTCCACTCCCAACTTCTGCGCGGCTCGTAGCTCTACCAGCGCCTGTGGATACTCTTGCAGCGCCAGGTGACCGCGTCCCAGCGCAAAATGTCCGAACCCTTCGCCCTCCTTCCCATACCGCTGTATTTGCGACTGAAGCTTCTGCATCCGCTGCCGCATGATGGCTTTTTCGTGACCCAGATCATGGAGCGGAAGCTGCCGCGCACTGCGGAGCAGCCACTCCATGTCTTTCATTTCTGAACCGAGCCGCTGAGCCAACTCCGCTTGTCGTTGCGAACGGACCCTCTCTCGAATGCCGATTCCAGCCAGCAGTGTCGAGAGCATTGCCGCAAGGATTCCGATTGCGAACAGCGCCCTGTGCTTTCGGTATTGCCTGCGCAGCCGCAGCAAGAGACTGGCTCGCTTCCCAAGGATCGGCTCCCCATCAATGTAGCGTTGCAGGTCCTCTGCCAACGCCCGCGCAGAGTCGTAACGCTGTCCCGCATCCTTGGCGAGACACTTGAGCACAATCGTCTCCAGATCTCTCGGAACATCCGATGCAATCGCTCTCGGAGGCTTCGGCTCTTCGGACAGAACCGCAAGCAGTACGTCCACAACCTCTGTTCCGCCAAAAGGAGTCATCCCAGTCAGCAGCTCATAGAGCGTGGCACCGAGTGAATAC
>CALMML010000158.1 GCA_937868485.1 uncultured Myxococcales bacterium
CTGCTGGAAACGGTGCTGATCGTGATCGTGGTGATCTATCTGTTCCTCGGCTCACTGCGGACGGTGCTGGTGCCTCTGCTCGCGATTCCGGTGTCGCTAATTGGTGCTGTGTTCCTGATGCAGACGCTCGGGTTTACGCTCAACTTGCTGACGCTGCTCGCGGTGGTGCTGGCGGTAGGACTGGTGGTCGATGACGCGATCGTGGTGGTGGAAAACGTCGAACGGAACATCCGCGAAGGGAAGACTCCGTTTGAAGCTGCGCTCGTCGGTGCGCGTGAGCTTGTCGGTCCGATTGTAGCGATGACGATCACGCTCGCAGCGGTGTACGCACCGATTGGTTTTCAGGGAGGACTGACGGGCTCTCTGTTCCGTGAGTTTGCGTTTACGCTGGCGGGCGCTGTGTTCATTTCCGGCGTGGTGGCGCTGACGCTGTCACCGATGATGGCATCGAAGCTGCTCAAAGCAGAGCACAGTCACGGCATGCTGGCGCAGATGATCGATCGTGGCTTTGCGCGCCTGCGTGGGCTGTATGAACGCATGCTGCGCGCGACGCTGAGCGCGCGTCCTGCGGTCTACACCGTGTGGCTTGCGCTGACGATCTTGATCGTTCCGCTCTATGTGTTTTCCCCAAATGAGCTGGCTCCGAACGAAGATCAAGGCGTGGTCTTTGGCGCGATCGACATTCCCTCGAATGCGACGCTGGAACAGCTGACTCCGTACACCGAACAGATCTTCAAGATCTTCAAAGAGACACCGGAGTTTGATCACAGCTTCCAGCTGACGATGCCGACGACGGGCTTCGGAGGACTCGTGGTGAAGCCGTGGGAAGAGCGTAAGCGCAGCATCTTCGACATTCAGGAAGAGGTGTCCGCAAAGACCTCGGAGATCACCGGAGTTCGCGCGCCGATGTTCCTGCCGGGAGCGCTCCCGAGTGCCGGAATGTTTCCGGTGGAGTTTGTGATTGCCTCGACGGCGAGTCACGAAGAGCTGGTGCGCTTTGCCGAGCGGATTGTGGCGGAAGCGACCAAGAGCGGACAGTTTGCGTTTCCGCCGCTCGTCGATGTGCGGATCGATCAAGCCAAGAGCGAGATCGTGATCGATCGCGACAAAGTGGCATCGATGGGACTGAGCATGCAGCAGATTGGCGCGGATCTGTCGTCGATGCTGAGCGGCAACTTCGTCAACCGCTTCAACATCGATGGCCGCAGCTACAAGGTCATTCCGCAGATTGAACGAACCGGACGGCTGACGAGCGAGCAGCTCAACCAAATCTACGTGACGGGACCGGGCGGACAGGTGATGCCGCTCAGCTCGATTGCGACGATTCAGAACGGAATTGAGCCGCGCACGCTCAATCGCTTTCAGCAGCTCAACGCGGTGAAGCTGTCGGGTCTGTCGATTCGCTCGCTGGAATCCGCGCTGCGCTATCTGGAAGACACCGCGACGAAGATTCTGCCGCCTGGCTACCGCGTCGACTACACCGGCGAGTCGCGTCAGCTTCGTCAGGAAGGCGGAAAGTTTTTGCCAGCGATGATGCTCGCGCTGGTGCTGATCTTCCTGGTGCTGGCGGCGCAGTTTAACTCGTTCCGCGATCCGCTCGTCATCTTGGTAGGCTCGGTGCCGCTGGCGCTGTTTGGCGCGCTGATCTTTACGTTCCTGAAGTTTTCGGGACCGCCGGGAATGCGCTTTGCGCTGACGGAAGGCTGGACGACGACACTCAACATCTACTCGCAGGTTGGGCTGGTCACGCTCGTCGGGCTCATCGCGAAAAACGGCATCTTGATCGTCGAGTTCGCCAACGTGCAGCAAGAGCTGGGACTGAGCAAGCTGGAAGCCGTTCACTTGGCTGCAGCGACGCGACTTCGACCGATTCTGATGACGACGGTGGCCACGGTGGTCGGTCACTTTCCGCTGACGCTGGTGACGGGAGCCGGAGCCGTGGCGCGAAACTCGATTGGCATCGTGCTCGTCGGTGGAATGACGATTGGAACGATGTTCACGCTGTTCATTGTTCCATCGCTGTACGTGCTGATTGCCAAAGAGCATCGCGGCAGCACCGAAAGCGTCAGCGGTTTGGAAGTACAGAGCGATCCAGCGGTCTAGTCAGGCGCCTTCCCACCCACTTCCCGAAGGCTCCGTAGCGAGCCCATTTCCCGTCGCCCACACATCGTCTCAACACAGAGCCTCAGAACATGATGCTGCTTCGCTATAAGCCAGGCGGACGCATGGTTCTGAAGGTGCTCGACTTTGGAATGGCCAAGCAAGTTGGCAACAAGTCGATGTCGCTGACGGCGCCGGGAATTCTCGTCGGAACGCCGAAGTATGTAGCGCCCGAACAGGTCACGGAAAAGCCCAAGATCGACGGACGAACGGATCTCTACGCAGCGGGCGTGCTGTTTTATGAGCTACTCACCGGACAGCCGCCGTTTGTCGGAACCCCGCACGATGTGCTGTTTGCGCATCTGGGACGACAGCCGGATCCGCTTCCCGAGAGCATTCCGTCGTGCGTGCAAGACGTGGTGATGAAGCTGCTGCGCAAAAAGCCCGAGGAGCGCTTCCAAAGTGCCGTCGAGCTAGAGCATGCGCTGGAAGCGTGCGAAGACCAGCTGCGTGGGCCAAGCATCTCGTCGGCGTCCAATCCCGCGCTATCGACCAGCACGATCGCGCGCGCGATTGAAAAGCGGAAAGGGAATCGCAGCGGCAAGCGGAAGGTCAAAGATGGCTCGTCGCCACGCTTCGGACTGTGGGTGATGGGCGGACTGCTTGCGCTGTCAGCGTCGGGAGCCGTCGCGCTATCGACCAGCCTGCCGGTGCAGCGCCGGGTGTCGCAGCTTGTTTCCATCTACAAAGTGCCGCAAGACGAAGCCGTGACCAAAGAGCTGGCCCGTCTGCAAGCCGAGTCGCAGATTCGCTCGTGGTCGATGGTGCTGCAAGGAACTGAAGATCTGCAGCGCAGCTACGGTCCCAGCATGCTTCCGTCGCAGGCCAGTCAGGTTCAGACGCTGCGTCAAAAAGCGCTGCTGGAGCAGCCGCAACAGCCGCTGTATGAACGCTTTCAAGCCGCCGTCGAGCGCAAAGATGCCGAAGAAGCGATTCGGCTCTACGGACAGCTGGCGAGTGAGTCGGTCTACCGCAGCCTGGCGGAGCCGACGTTCAACCAGCTCAGCGAAGCGTTTGTGTCGATGCACCTGGAACGGGCCATGAGCCTGCGGACCGAGCATCGCTGCCCGGAGTTTCTCGCCGAAGTGCAGAAGATCCTCGACTCGATGCCAGGTCATCCGCTGGCCCGCGCCGAGCAGCGCAAAGAGTGCGTTCCACAAGCAGCCGAGCCGACGCCGCCACAGACCGGAACCGCGCCCGTCGCACCGACGGCAACCAACTAAGACAAGCCAAATCGAGACGCAATACACGCTGCCCTACGCTGCGTAGGAGCGGTGACGTCCTGTCCGAAAGTGAAAGAAGGGAAGACCCGACGACGAGCACGCAGCTGCCGTCGGGAAGGCGAGAGGCTAGAACGCGAACTGCGGACCGACGTACGCGTCGACGAGAAGTCCGGTATTTCCGCTCAGCGAGGTGAGCAGGTTCAGATCGAGCGACAGACCGGCGTGACGGCCACCGACGTAGAAGCCTGCGCCCGCACCAACGAACAGCTTCCCGAGCAGCACCGAGTCAATGCACGAACCAGCCGTTGGACACACGCGGTTTAGGTACGCGGCCGTGGTCGCGCTGCTCTGCTGCTGGTTGTAACCGACGTTGCCACCGACGGACGTGCAGGTTGATGGGCTGCGCTCTGGATCGGCTTTGCCGTTGTATTCCGCGCTGCACAAGTCGGTCGGCTGAAGCTGCGACTCGGTGTCGATCGCTCCGTTTTTCATCGGACGCGAGCCATCAATGTTGAGCGCGCTCCGCCACTCACCGCCGCCCATGTCGACGTGAACGTACGGACGGAAGGTCTTGCCGGCCCGGAACTGATAACGCAGCTTGCCGAGCACCAAGTAACCGAACTGACCCTTGGCCGTCGTCGCAAAGCACGGAGACGGACGACCTTGGCTATCGGTACACAGGTTGTTCTTCATCGCCGCGTCGGAGCTATCGGCATTGTGGTTGAGCATCACCTCGAAGCGACCCGACACACCGAGCGACAGACCACGCCACAGATACGCACCAAACTCTGCGCGCACTCCGAGCCCGCTCCAGGTAAAGCCCGTCGAAGAAGCCTTCGCTTGTTCGTACTTGGTGGTGCGCGGGTTATAGAACCAAGCCACTTCCGTCGTGGTTCCCGACGTAATCAGCGCGCCGCCCGTGCCGACACCCAGGTCGAAGTAGACGCGATCACGCAGCCCAGCCAGGCGCTGACGTTCGTCTTCTTGCTTGACGTACTTCAGCGGATCTTCGACGTCTTCGCTCTGCGCAACGACGACACCCGCGTACGGCGACACCTTCATGATGATCGGGTTGTCTGCGGTTCCTTGCGAGCCACAGACCCGGCCTTTGCCGTCGAATCCTTCAATGTAGTACTGGATCGACTTGCCCATCAGCGCATCGGGTGGAATCACACCGACGAGATCGCCAGGCTGCTTGCGGCTCGGAATCATCGGCGACTCGGTAAAGCGCTCTTGACCCGGTGCGCGATAGTAAATGCTGCCGCGCGCCACTGGAGACAGCGACGGCGAAATGTACAGGTTCACCTTCTGTCCGGTGCGAACCTCGAGCATTGGCGTATGCCGCAGCTCGCACTTTTTCACCGGATCGAGAAGATCGTCCGCGTTGTATTCAAGCTGCTGCTTGGGCGGCTCTGGCTTCTTGGGCGTATCGCTCTCGATGCCAAACGGATCAGGCGACTGCGCCGTCTGCACCGGCTGCTGCACCACAGGCTGAGCAACCGGCTGCTGCACCGGCTGCGCGACCGGCTGCTGCACCGGCTGCGCAACCACCGGAGTCGCCGACTTTTCGCCCAGCGCCACCGCCCACACCGACTTGACCTCGGGCGTCGCCAGGTTCGGATCGAGCTTGGCATTGGGATTGATCGCCATCGCTCGCTTGAACCACTGCTCGCCGCGTCCCATGTCTTTGAGCTGGACGTAGACCATGCCCAAGTTGATGTAGGTACGCGCAGCCTGAACCGTTGATTCCAGGTTGTACTTGCGCAGCAAGCCGACGGTGTCTTCAAGGGTCTTACGCGCCGAGTTGAACTCGAGCTTGTCGTAATCATCCATCGCCTGCTTGTTCATGCTGGCGATGCGATCCTGCGGCCCGGCATATGCAAGCTGCGCCGTGCTCGTGATCAAAAACCCCGCGAGCAACCAGCGCGCGGAGCGACTCTTTTTTGCGAACGACGACTGCTTCATCGATTGCGCCATGAAATCAACGTGCCTCGAGACGTAGACTCACCCGGCTGGTGAAAAGCCGGGCTCAACTTGAGATTACAGCCTTTTGGGCCAGCGGTGCTAGCGACCTCCGCACTTTTGCGCATCGCTCGCATCCGCAAGACCGCAGTGCTTCTGTGAAAAAGATGCACGCACTCTGCCAAAACTGCGAGCCGACTTGTGGGCAAAACGTCGGCAGTCCTCGCCTGACCCACCGAAGCGGTGGCGGCGATGAACCGAGCTGAAGTGGGATGAAAAGGCATCGTGTGCAGAGGAAGGAACCGCAAGGCAGGAGGCCAGAGAGTGCTTACTTGCCCTTCTTCTTGCCCTTCTTTTTGCCCTTGGCCTTGTCGTCGCCAGCCGGAGCCGCGTCTGCGCCCTTGGCTGGAGCCGCTTTGCCAGCGCCCTTGACCAGTCCGGTCTTCGGATCGGGCACCGCACACTTGCTCACCGCGCCTGGCTCTGCGAGGAAGAAGTCGGTTCGACGGTTCTTCTCTCGGCCTTGTTCGGTCGCATTGTCCGCCACCGGGCAAGTCTGACCGTAACCTTCCGACGACAGACGACTTGCGTCGATGCCGCCCTTGGTCAGGTAGTCCATGACTGCCTTGGCTCGGTCACGCGACAGCACCAGGTTCTTGGCCGGCTTGCCCTTGGTGTCGGTGTGGCCTTCGATACGCAGCTTGATCTGCGGGTTCTTCTTGAGCAGCTCGACGACCTCATCCAACAGCTCAAACGAGTCCTTGTTGATGATCGCCTTCGCGGTCGCAAACTGAACCTGCCGCTTCAGCTCGATCTTTTCCTGCGTGATCGTGATGTACTTCTTCTCTGGGCAGCCCGCGTTGCTCGGCGGACCCGGATCATCAGGACACTTGTCGAGCCGATCGACCACGGTGTCCTTGTCCTTGTCGGTATCCGGGCAGCCCTGGTTTTCCTTCGGACCCGGCTGCATCGGACACTTGTCGTCCTTATCGAGCACGCCGTCCTTGTCGTTGTCCGGATCCGGGCAGCCGTCGGTGTCTTCGAATCCGTCTTTGTCTTCCGGATCGTTTGGACACTTGTCCTGGCTGTCGTAGATGCCGTCCTTGTCGTTGTCCAGCTCAGGGCAGCCGTCCTCGTCCTCGAAGCCGTCCTTGTCTTCCGGCTCGTCGGGGCACTTGTCCAGCTCGTCCTTGATGCCGTCGCCGTCCGCATCACCGCTCTTGGGAACGATGACCGCGCGCTCTTCCTTGTATGCACAGCGATCCGCCGGAGACTTCGCGAGCGCCTTGTCCGCGTTGTCCTTGGTGATCGCGATGTGATCTTTGGCCGAAAAGTAGTCGCCATAATACAGGTCAGCGGCGGTGAAGTCGTAGTGCGACTCGGCCATCGCCAGCTCAACCGGAGCACACAGATACGCGCCATTTTTGCGCGCCGTATCGATGGTCTGCTTGATGCCCGACAGCTCTTTCTTCAGCGTCGAGCCAGGGCAACCAGCCAGAAGCGGCAGCACCGTTGCCAGAACCCACACATTGATCGAGGTGCGACGCATTTACTTCGCTCCTCCCTTCTGATCCATGGGTCCGGTAAGCGGCGGCTTTTCCGCATCAAGCATCGGCGGCCGCTCCGTATCGAACTCGAGGCTGGACTTCCGCTTCACCAGGCCATCGCGCGTAATAAAGAGGCTGGCGTCATTCGGATCAAAGATCGGCAGCGCGCGGTTCTTGGTCCGCTTTTGCGCCACCGTCTTTGCCGACGCGGCCATCTTCTGCGCCTTCTTGGCGAAGTTGTTGGCGTCGTGGAAGCGAGCGTAGCCCGCTAGTTCCTTGGCGCGACGATGATACTCGACCGCAGCCGTGTATTCGTAAGGTGACATCTGGTCAGACCGACTGGACTTGACCTCAGCGATTTCACCGGTAGCCCCAAAAGTAACTCGGGATACATAAGTGACCGGACCGCAGGCAGAGCAAAGAGCCAGCCAGGGCAGAGCACTTAGCGCGAGCAGACGCGATACTCCTGTCATAGGCGACACGGTATCAGGGGGCCGAGGCACCCGTCAATACTTACGAATTTTGTCGTGGGACCGGGTTTTCAAGGGACGGATGACGTACATCGTTCAATGTCATTTTCCGTCGAGAATTTGCATCAAAGCGGGCGCATTCTGGCCGCTCTGGTTGGCGCGTCCTTCGGGCTGTGCGCTGGCTCAAGCTACGCAGCTATGGAAGGCTGGCTGAAGCCGGTTCGATTGCCGATTGAGATGCGCGCGGCGTGTGCCCGGCGATCGCCCGGGCCGCAAAAAGTACACCGATCAGCACCATCAGATTCGTGATCACCAACACACCAAACAGCCTAGGCGTGCCCGTACCCAGCGCAGCCAGCAGCCAGCGTCCATCGTGAAAATCAGCAAACGAGCCCACCCAGGCCAGCCGCTCCACGCCAAGCATCGTCACCGCCGCCAGACCCAGCGCACACAGCAGCCCCAGCAGTCCGCACAGCAGTCGTCCGATCTGCTTTGGCGCATCGTCGCCTAGACGCTTTTGCCAGCGCTCACTCAGTCGGGCAGACAGCACGTCTTCACAGATCAGCGCCCCCATCAGACCGAGCGGCACGCTCAGCGTCAGCAGCGTAAACAGCCCCGCCAGCAGCGTCGGTGTCGCACGATCGGGCGAAACCAAGTACATCAGCGACCAGTCCGGCGCTTCTTGATAGACAAGCAGCGACGAAGGAAGCCACAGGCACAGCGTCAGCGATAGCAGCGGAACCAGCGAGCTACGCAAGCGATCGACCAGTCTCAGCGTCGACTTTGCCGACGAGTCGGGCGCAAAGCGAGACAGCACGATCCCGAGCAGCAAGCCCACAAGCAGCGACAGCGGTAGCGTGATCACGATCGGGTTCCCAAAAAGAAGGCGGAGCGTACGAGGAAGCGACACTGTTCACAAGTGGCTAAGAGCGTGATATCAATTATAAATCCGTGCTGTCTTTGCTTCGCTAACCAGACCGCCCCTGTGGAGGATGATGTGAACGCCCTCATTAACTATTTGATCGACAACCTCATGCTCGACTTTCAGGGCGATCTGTCGGTGGACATGGTCCGAGATTTCCTGCGCGATGACAAAAGCCGCGACGCCGAGAGCCTGCGCGTCAAGCTGGTGGAAAGTCGCTCCACGGCGGAGATGATGATCACCCTCGCCGACTGCCTCAAAGATCACCTCCGCACGGGCATCAACGAGGACGTGATTCGCGAACAGATCCGCATGTACACTGAGAGTTGATGGGCTCTTTTGCACGACTGAATCGACCGCTCCGCACGCCTCGCCTTCGCATTTCTTCGCTTCTTCTTTCATCCCTTTGTCTGTTCGCGTTCCAGCAAGTCAGCTGTAGCTTTCCCACCGATGAAGATCCGCTGCCAGCCAGCACCGATCCGCCACTGACTTTTTTGGGTCTGTCACTGAGCAATCCCATCGAGTCGCTTCAGCCCGTCAATCCCGTCATCACGCTTTCGTTTTCCGACATTCTTGATCCCGACACCGGAGCGCTGGTGGCGATTCGCCTGGGCGGGCGAGGCAGTCCGCTGGAAGTTCTCGTCGAGCACAATCAAGTCGAGCGCAAGCTGATCCTGCGACCCAAAGCCAGCCTTCAGCCCGAGTCGGAGTATCAGATCGACATTGGCACGAGCCTCAAGTCGCTGGCCGGTGTTTCGCTCGATCGCTCGACGCGCGTGACGTTTCGGACCGGCAAAGACGTGCTGCCCAATCCCACGCCCGAGACGCCGATTGCGCTCGCCGACATCATCGGAGCCAAAGGACAGCTCAAGACCTTCTGCGCAACGAGCGGCTGTCATGCGGTACAAGCGGCAGGCGAAGTGGCGGCCAGAAACCTGGATCTTTCAGCGGCAAGTCCCGAGCTTCGCAGCTACTTGGTGGGAACCAGTGCGTCCGGCTCTCCCGAGTCACTGCGCCTGGTTCAGCCCGGTCAGCCCGAAAAGAGCTACCTGCTGCGCAAGATCCTGGCGACGGGATCGTTTACCCGAATCATGGGCGATCCCATGCCCGCAGAAGACAGTGCGCCGCTCGGGCTTGATGCAATGCTGGCGGTTCAGCGCTGGATTCGTCAGGGTGCCAACTAGCAGCGTCTGTGGGGGAAGCCGATGCGACGGCGCCTTTTGTCTTGGCTGGCCGCACTGAGCCTGACGGCATCACCACAGGCGCTGGCACAGCCGGTCGCAGCGGCCAGCGCGTGCGATGATCACGACACGTCATCGCTGATTCAGGCCATCGAAGCAGAGCTTACCGCGCTGCGTGCCGATCCCAGCGCACCAAGGGTCACACACGGCAGCGTCACGCTGAGCAACCAAGCCTACATCGATCGCCTGCTGCTACCGATTCAGCGAGCGGCGCGCGCAGGCAAGACCACGCTGTGCAAGCTGCTACAGCGGCAGATCAAGCTTCAGCCGCTTCACCGTCGAGCAGGTCACGTCACAGCCTATTATCATCCGATCATTTCGGGCTCACGGACGCAGCATGGACCGTTTCAGGTTCCGCTGTATCGCAGGCCCAGCGACGAAGCGCTTGCGCACAAGACCACGCAGGACGTTCTCAATGGAGCGCTGGCCGGTCAAGGTCTTGAGCTGTGCTACGTCGAGAGCCTGGCGACAGCGCTACACGTTCACATCGAAGGCTCTGCGACGATTGCGCTGGATGATGGCAGCGAGGTCAACCTGACCACCGACGGACACAACGGCCATCCGTATCAAAATCCGTTCAAGCTGCTCCTCAAAGACAAGCGCATTCCTGCGGACTTTCCGACGGAAAAGGGCAAGTCGAAGACCCAAGCCTTTGTTACCGCTCATCCCGAGGTGCTGCGCGAGTACTGGAACCAAAATCCGCACTTTGTCTTCTTCAAAGAGACGCCGCTGCGAGGCACCGGCAAGTTCGGCGAGCTGGTCGCGGGTCGCTCCATCGCGGTGGATCCCAAGCATGTTCCGATGGGCTCGCTGCTGCTGCTCAAGACCCAAGTGGCGATTGCCAGCGACGATCCTGCCATCACCAGCAAGCCCATTGCGCGCCTGGTGCTGGCACAAGACACGGGCTCGGCCATCGTCGGTCCGGGTCGCGTCGATCTGTTCGTCGGCAGTGGTGAAGCCGCGCGCGTGGCTGCGTCACGAACCAGCTATCCCGGTGAGCTGCTCTTGCTGTTGCCCAAGCGAAGAAAGCCCACGTCGCGCTGACGTTGCAGTGGCGTTACGGCGGCAAAAATTACTCAGCGCAGACGTTTGGAGCGCGCCCAAGAAGCAGCTATCTTCGTCCTTGTGAGGCAAGCGTGAGGCCGCAGGACTTCGAGCAGGCAGTTTTGGAACTGGCGATGACCACGAGGGTGCCGCTCACCCGCGCGAACATTGTCTTTTACAGTGGAACCACGACCAGCAAGGCCGACAAGTGGCTCGATGAAATGGTCCGCGATGGACTCATTGAGTTCGACACCGACGATGATGGCGAGCTGCTCTACAAGGTCTGCGGCGCCAGTCGTCCTTCGGTCGGCGCCAAGGAGCTGACGCGCTGCACTGCATGCCGGCGTGCTTCGGCTGCCGGATCGCGCTGTAGTCGCTGCGGACAGCTTCTGGACTCGCACCTGCGGGCGCTCAAAGAAGAGGTCGAAGGAAAGCTGGTCGGCACCGCGCTGCGCAAGCTGCCCCAAGCTGCCCTGTTTTCGTCCGCAGTGAGCGGAGGAGAAAAGAGCGTCGTTCTCGGGGGAGCCCTGGGACTGCTCGGACCGCTCGGCTGGTTTTATGCCGCCCCGCTTGGTGAAGCCGTGATTGGCTCCGCCGCGTTCTTCGCACTGTGGATGCTCAGCAAGTGGTTGGTGATTGTGCTGTCGGGCGTGCTGTTGCCGGTGTCGGCACTGCTCGGCGCGCTCTATGCGTACAAGTACAACCGCACGGGCCAGCGCAGCAGCATGTTCGGCGAAAGCTCGCTAACGCCCGACGACGAAGTGCGCTAGCCATGCTCGATCGTCCGATTCTGCGCGCCATCACGCCGCATGATCTGCCCGCCGCAGCGGAGCTTCTGTCCAAAGCCCTCCCCTACGATCACACCGGACCCGTCGTCGAAGAAAAGCTGCTGGGATCAAACCATCGACGCGATCGCTTCACCACAGGAGCGTTTTCTCCATCGGGAGAGCTGCTCGGTGTCGTGGCGCTTGCGGGACGGTGGCTCAAGCTGCTGGCGGTTCATCCATCGGCACAGCGTCGCGGCATTGGCACGATCCTGCTGCAAAGCGCCCGTGCGCATCTGACCGCGTCCACTGGCGCACTCTCCAAGCTGCGCGTCGGCGATCATCCTGGCAACTATCTGTCCCCAGGGGTCGATGAGCGAAGTCTGGATGCGCAGGCGTTTTTTCGTGCGCGCGGCTTTGTGGAAGTGGTGCGGGTGCTCAACCTGCGTGCGCCAGTTCACCGAAACCCGCTCGTGACGCCAGAGCGTCTGCGCAAGCTGACAAGCGTCGCACGCGCCGATGGCTACACGGTTCGTCGCGCCAC
Source organism: uncultured Myxococcales bacterium (assembly GCA_937868485.1). Lineage (GTDB taxonomy): Bacteria > Myxococcota_A > Polyangia > Palsa-1104 > JAEUJZ01 > JAEUKA01. The sequence goes on from CALMML010000158.1 coordinate 11,878, forward strand.
CCTCGCAGATGCCGAGCCGCTGCATCAGATGATCACGGGCTCGTTTGCGCCGGTGTGGTCCTTTGAAGTGGCACGCGCGCTTGGACCCCCACTGCGCAGCGATGCGGCCGAGTGTGCCAGCGAGCTTCCCGAAGGCCCGGCTGTTCATGTTGCGCTCGATGGAACCGGGGCGATCGTCGCGTTTGCTGCACACGATGGCAACAATCGCGGGCTCGGCTGGTTTGGTCCCATGGGAACGCTCGAGCAGCATCGCGGCCATGGGCTGGGCGAAGCGCTGCTTATCGGGTGTCTGCTCGATGTGGCTGATCGTCCCGACGGTGGAGTCATCGCCTGGGTCGGTCCCGTCGGTTTCTATTCACGAGCCAGCGGCGCGGTCCCCGACCGGCGCTTTGTGGTCTTCGAGGAACAGTAATGCAAGGAATCTTTGCTTCACCGCTGCGAGCGATGGTGCTGTGCGCCGGAATGGGCAGTCGACTGGGTGGAATCTCCGACGAGCTACCCAAGCCGCTGCTGCCAGTCTGTAACCATCCGCTGGTGACGTATGCGCTGTCGCTGTGCAGAGGCTACGGCATGCGCGAGGTCGCCATCAACCTGCATCACCTGGGACACCTCATCACCAACACGGTTGGCAACGGCGCAAGCCTGGGAATGGACATTCACTACTCGTCGGAATCAACGCTGCTTGGCACGGGCGGTGGTGTGCGCAAGATGGCCGAGTTTCTGACGCACGACTTTCGTGAGCCCTGCGTCGTCATCAACGGCAAGCTGGTCGTCGATGTCGATCTCGAAGCGGTGCTGGCCTTACACCGCGTCACTGGCGCTGCCGCGACGATGGTTCTGCGCGAAACGCCCGATGCTGATGAGTGGGGCGCAGTCGAGGTCGATGGCGATGGTCGCGTCTACAGCATCCTCGGTCAGAAGTCGCCCGCGCAGGTGGCCAAGCCGCCGCTCACCCGCTGCATGTTCACCGGAATCCACATCGTCGAACCGCAGCTTTTGCTACGGCTGCCTCCTCAAGAAGCGTCGTGCATCGTTCGGCAAGGCTACGTTCCCGCGCTACGGGCTGGCGATGTCCTGTCTGGCTACATCATCCCGGGCTACTTTCACGAACACTCGACGCCGGAGCGCTATCTGCAAGGCAACCTCAACGTGCTGCGCGGCAAAGCACGGCTGCCCTACCCACCCGGTCCGCTTGTAGGTGTCAGCCCGCGTGCGCAAGTCGCGCCCTCTGCCACGCTGATCTCGCCCGTCTGTATCGGCGCCGGCGCCGTCATCGGGGATGGCGCCATCGTAGGACCCGAAGTCGTCATCGGCGATGGAGCGCGCGTCGAGCGAGACGTCGAGCTTGCGCACAGTGTCGTCTTTGCGGGCAGCGACGTTCGCTCTTCCGTTCGCAGCGCAGTGGTCACGCCCAAAGCGGTGTATCCACTGGTGCTGCCCGACGACGCCGCCTAACCACAGGCCCCAACTGCGTACGCTACATCGCGTACAATCAAGTCCACAGGATCTACGACCATGAGCGAAAGACCCGCCCAGCTTACGGCCCGGCCTCCGCAGCAGCACAACAAAGCCGACCAGCCCGCCCTGTCTGCCGCCGAGCGAGCCGAGCGCGAGATCGCCCAGATCGATCAGCAGATGGATCTCATCATGAACAAGTCTGAAAACCAGGCATCCCTTGTGAATCCAGAGACCAACGCGCTCCAGCCCCCCGCCGGTCGAAGCGTCACGCCGGGCGTCTCTGCCGGAGCAGACCCAGCAGGCATGACCCAGATGGTGATGAACTTTGTCATCCCAGGCTCAGGCACGATCATGCGTGGCATCTATGGAACCGGCTTTGTGCAGCTTGGAATGGCGGTCGCCGCACTCCCTACACTGCTGCTGGTGAAGTGGTGGCTGGGCATCCTACTGGGCGTGTTTGCGTGGGTGTGGTCTGCAGCCACCGGCATCAAGCTCTACAGCCAGTCCACGTCACGCCATCGCTGACGCATTGACAGACATCTCCGCGCTGCACGCCCCGCACTCCCTTCCCCACCCCGCCTGCGCCTTCACAATATGAGTCCTTTGTTAGGACTAATATTTGCGCGCTCTGTTGAGACATAGATCACAATCCTAGAATGACAGGACTCGCTACATAGCCATCAGGCTTTCACCTTGGCTCTATCACACAGTCGACGACTGATTCGTGGTCAAAACCTCTCCATTGGGAATCTTGGCCGCCCTATTGAGAGTCTGCCGCTAGGTGAGATTTTCCGTCTGTAAACACGACGCTGCAAACTCCATACAGACCAACAAGTGCGACCAAAAGAAGCGGTTCCGCTCCTCTCTAATTTCTGCGATGATACGCAGAGCAGATAGGGCGGGAACCTGAGTTTGATGCGATCAAATCGCATTCGGAATCAGAAGCAGCGGACGGAATCACTGGGCCGATCTCGTTGTGATTGTTGGTCATTATTGATTCAGTGGCACACAGAAAGCGCGGTCAGCGCTTCGCTTGGGTCGTAGGGGAAAGCATCGTGTCCACCGTCAAAGACAGAGCAGCCATGCGGGTCTTGATTGCCGACGATGATCCACTCAATCGAGACTTCCTCAAACAGCTCCTGCTTTCCCACGGTTATGCCGTGCTGGTTGCCGAAGACGGACACGCTGCGCTGCAGCTCTTGAAGCAGCGATCGGCACCACAGATAGCGCTCCTCGACTGGGAAATGCCACGAATGACAGGTCTGGAGCTGTGCCGAGCGATTCGCCAAGAGATCATGGATCGCTACGTTCACGTCCTGCTGATCAGCGGCGTGCATCCCGACGAGCACCGCATCGCAGCGCTCGAAGCAGGTGCCGACGACTTTCTGCCCAAGCCCTATCATCCCGAGCTGCTGCTCGCACGTCTGCGCGTGGCCTCACGGCTGGTAGATGGACAGCTCAGCACGTCGGAGCGACTGCTGGCTGCACTGCGTGAAGCAGAAGCAACACCGGGTGGTGACGTAGCCGTCCGCGAAGGCGATACCGTCGGTTACATCACGTTCTGTCAAGGCCGCGTGTCGTGGGCGTACGTCAGCCACGACACCTCTTCGTTTTTTGTTCAGCTTGGCAAAGAGCTCAACATGAACGAAGGCTCCGTCGACTCCGTGTTGCAGTCTTGTCGAGACAAAGGCACCGACTTCTATTACGAGCTGATCGAGCGCGGACATGCTTCCGAAGCGGAGCTGCGCAGTGCGATCGGTGCGTGGCTGCGTCGCAAGCTCGAGCAGATCTGTAGGTTGGCCAAGGCCGACGTGATGTTCCTGCCAGCAGATCGGACAGAAGAGCCGGTCTACACGTTTTCGCTGGAGACGGTTCTTCCTCGGCAGCTCTTGGCAGAGCTGGGCCTTGTCGGGCAGACCCGCAACGGAATGATCGCGAAGCCATCGCAGGTATCGCCGCCGAGCAGCGAGCGCACAGAGTGGGAGCGCGTCTTTGTTCCGGTCTCTGATCTCGCCAAGCAGCGCTTTGCGTCGATTCTGCAAAGCATGCAGCAGATTCCGGGCTGCTTAGGGACCGCGCTGCTCGACATGCGTCACAATCGCAGCTTCGGCATCCATGGACTGCTGCCGCAGGTGAGTGTCCTACTCAAGGAACTGTGGCTGCTCCGTTCCCTACACCGGCCCGGCATGCCGCTCGATCTCTCGGTCAACCAAGGCGGCTTGTATCACCTACTGGTCGCACCACCGTTTGAAACCTCACTGGTGTTGGTCCTGGTCATTGATGGCAGCAAGGGACTG
>CALMML010000159.1 GCA_937868485.1 uncultured Myxococcales bacterium
GGCTCAGCAGGTCGATCAAGCACTTCTGCGAGCTGTATGAAACGTACTTCAAAGATGGCACGAAGGAATCGGAAGCGGTGACGCGACGGCGTGCCGCCGGGGGCTGCTAGCTCGCCGGTGGACGACGACGACGCAGCAGCGCAAAGGCACTGGCCAGCGTGGCGAGCACAAACAGCGACGTGGCATGCGACGAGCCTGGCGCCGTGCTGCAGCCCGAGGGGCTCAGTTGGTCGTCTGGCGGCGGACTAAGAGGAGTCGAGAGGTCAACGGACACTCCGCTCAAATCGCTTGGTGTGCAGCCGCTCATGTCGGCAGGCATCCCTCCGCTCATATCGGCAGGCATCCCTCCGCTCATATCGGCAGGCATCCCTCCGCTCATATCGGCAGGCATCCCTCCGCCCATATCGGCAGGCATCCCTCCGCCCATGTCCGCTGGCGTCCCGGCGTCGAATTCACAGCTTCCTTCCCAGGGCACGCAGCGGGTGGAGCTGGGGCAGGTGATAAACGTGCAGGGATCTTCGATGCAGAGGCCAGCGCTACACTTGCTGGTCCCCTTGCACATCACGCCCGTACACAGCGGGTCCGGCTGGCACATCCGCGAGCCGGAGTTACAGACCGTACCGGCTGGGCAATAGTCCCCGCAAGGAGAGGCGATGCACGCGCCCGCGCGACAGCGTGAGCCCATGGAACAGCGTGCGGTGCAGGCTTTGACACAGGCACCCGGCGACACACCGTCGGTGTAGCAGTACTGATTGGTTGGGCAGGTAACGCCCGCACACGGGTTCGGACGACACGTTCCCAAGATGCAGAGATCGGTGAGCCGCGTACAGCCGGTGGCATAGCAGCTATCGTCGCAGCCACCAATTGGCAACAAGTCGGCGATGATGGCATCGACCGCCGCCTGTGCCGTGGCCGTGCTGTTGGCCGGATAGTACTTGGCGGTCATCGCAGACGGCTTGCCCCCCGCGATGGCCAGGCCGTTCAGGCTGTTGATATCCGAGGTGGAGGCAGCAGCATCCAGTCCAATGACATAGGTCGTGATGGAGGGACTCGCCCGCAGCGCCGACATCAGCTCGGCTTCAGCGCCGGCTTGCGTGTCCAAGGTCGCTGAGCAGGCGGGTGATCCATCGGTAACCAAGATCTGATACTGCACGCGCGTCGGATCGCGCAGCGACGGCAGCAGAGCCGTGGCTTTGACTGCGCTCCCGATGGCCGACCCGCCCGCCGGCGGACTGGTGGTCAGCGCCCGCCGAATGTCCATCGCGCTCGAGGCGCTAGGCGGAATCGTCGTCAGCAAGTCGCAGCCACCACCCGGAAAGATCGACATGCCAAGCGGTAACTGGCTGCCGAGCTTGTCGACGATGCGCTTGACGACCTCGTCGGCAGCCTGGGCACGCGTACCCATGGGGCCGGAAGTCGAGGTCGAGCCCGAGCGATCGAGCAGGATATGCACATTGGGACACCGACCGGCGGAGGCGCTCGGCACGACCGCGAGCACAGACAAGACAGCAAGATGGGCCAAGGGGGACAGGAAAGAACGACTGATTCGCATGAAAGGCTCTCGAAAAGGTTGGGAGAGCTTGGTCCCATTCACGATAGAAATTGTCAACGGTTGAACTTCCTCTTAACGCGAGGCCTCCGTCACTTCGCGATCACGCGCGGTCGGCGATCAATGCCGCCCAATCGAAGGGAACTCGGGCCAGCACGCGTGGCGTCCCAGGCCACCCACCGTGGCGCGCTCTGCAACGACGGTCCGCACGGCCCTTCCTAGACTGAGGTCATGCGCAATCCATCAACGCTCTCTCGTCGTGCATGGCTGAAATCTGTAGGCGCTGGATCCCTGCTGCTGCTTGGCGGGCACGGACTTGGCGGCTGTAACAGCTACTACCCTTCCGAGGCTGGGGTCGCCTTTGCGCCCTGGAACTATCCGCCCGAAGGAGAGTCCCGACCCGAGTGGCTGGCCGCCGCTGCCGCGATCTTGGCTGCGAGCCCGCACAACACCCAGCCGTGGCTGTTTGCCATCCGCGCGAGCCGCATCGATCTGTATGTTGCACAAGAGCGCAACCTCGGAACGATGGACGGTCTGCGTCGCGAGCTACACATCGGGCTCGGCTGTGCGATGGAAAACCTGGTCCTGGCCGCCGCGCAGCATGGACGATCTGCGACGGTGAGGCTCCTTCCCGATCCCAGCGATGAGACGCATGTCGCCGCCATCGATCTGACCCCCGCTGCGCCCACTGAAAGCGCGCTGTACGACGCGATGGCACGCCGACACACAAACCGCTCGCAGTATCTGGAATCGGATCCGCCCCCGGGGCTGGAACAGGCCGTGCGCACCGTCTGCACAGAGCCCGGCGTACACCTGACCTGGCTGGCGTCTGTTCCGAGCAAGCAGCGCTTTGCCGAGGCAACCCTCGCGGCCACCCAGGCCATTGTGGACGACGATCAAATGAACGCCGACAGCGACGCTTGGTATCGCCACACCGCTGCGGAGATCGAGCAGTTTCGCGACGGACCAACCCTCGATGCAACCGGACTACCGACCGCCCAGCGCAACCTGGCCAAGCTGCTTGCGCGCCCGGATGCGCGGACCGCTGGGGAATACTGGATCGAATCGACGCGAGCCCGACAGCTCTCGGGCTTTGCGTTCGTCGTGCTGTCGACCCCGCACAGTGCCGGTCGCGAGGCGCAGCTTTCCGTCGGTCGCGCCTATCAGCGCACGCACCTGTGGGCCACCGCGAACGGGCTTGCAATGCAGCCCTTAAACCAGCTGGCGGAGCGTGCCGATCGCGAAGAGATCCTCGGGCTGCCGTCGGTCGCGCGGGCCGCCATTGCCGAGCTGCTCGGGGACCATAGCGGCGATCGGGCGCAGATGCTGTTTCGAATCGGCGTGCCGTGGGAAGACGGACTGCGCAGTCCTCGACGGCCTCTTGACTGGGCGGTGCGCTCGTGACCCGCGCAGCGGTCAGCTGGATCGTAACCCTCGCATCGCTGGCGGGTCCTGCGTCTGTGCGGGCCGTCCCTCGCGCAGACGGAAGCGAACGAACCCAGCCCTGGGAAGCCAAGCGCGCTGTCGTCGCTGTTGAGGGTCGCTTTGCGTGGTCGCGTGAAACCCTCCGCTACGAGGGTCAAGGCGCAGCGTCGAGCGTCCGTGAGGTCTTGCGTCCCGGCCTCGGCCTCAGCCTGTCTTATCGACTGCGCGACGTCGATGCGGAAACGGCAGCCTTTCGCGGACTTACCCAGCTTGGCGTCGACGTGGACACCGCACAGAGCTTGACCTTTTTATCGCTTCGGCAAGAGCTTCGCTTCGAGGCCAGGCTGGCTCGCACGATCCGTCTTGGTGTCGGCCTGAGCGGTACGCTGGCCTTGACGCTGCCCAGGCCCGCGCTCAGCCTGTTTGCGTTCGGACTGCCGATCTTCTTTCGCGCCCATCTATTCGAAGTCGTCGTCGAGTCCGGCTTCACCCTGCCGCTGTCTTCCGAAGAAAACCCTGCCTTTTGGGGCATCCGTCGTCGCCAGTCCGGTCCTTCCTTCGCTCCGCTCGCCGCAACCCTGCGCTTCTACTTGCCGCCTGCCAGCTTCTGAGCCGCGCTCCGAAACGCCCCCGGCGTCGTCCCTTGCCAGCGTCGGAACGCGCGATGAAACGACGCCACCTCATCAAAGCCCAGCATAAACGCGATCTCTGCGATGCCCAGCGTCGGATTTTTCAGATGTGTCAGCGCCAGATCGTGCCGAACGTCATCAATGACCTGAGAAAACCTCGTTCCAGCATCCAACAGCCGCCGCTGGAGCGTACGAGGGCTGGTTCCAAGCTGTCCTGCCAGCTGATTCAGCGACGGTGTTCCTTCCGCGAGGGCCTGCGCCACCGCGCGCCGAACATCCGAGAGCAGGGTATCACCTTCCCCTCGTCCGACCGCTGCTGCACGCTGACCGAGTAGCTCTTCGAAAAACCGCGCCAGATCTGGATCTGCCGTCGCAACCGGCGCATCCAGCAGCGCTGAGGGCAGCACCAGCTTCGCCTGCGGCGCACCGCCCACCACGTCGCAGCCCGCCCACGCTGCGTAGCGAACAAACGGCCCTCGTCGCGGCACCGTCATCCCAAGTGGCACCAGCGAGTGACCGAACAGCTGCCGTCCCCAGTGCAGCATCGACAGCACCGCAATCTCTGAGGCAATCTGCGACCCCAGTCCCGTCGGCCCAGGACGGTCTTCCGTCAGCACGAGCTGGCCGTCCGCTTGCGTCATATCAATGCGCGCCAGCGTGTTCATCAAGTGCTGATAGCGCAGCAGCACTCCGATCGCCCGTCGCCCCGTCGTCTCTGCACGCATCGCCAGGCCCACCGGACCGAGCGACAGAGGCCCGTGCGCCGTCGCAATCTCCAGCGCCACACGCTCTGCATCCGCCCTCGCCACCACCAGCTCCAGGTGCTGATAGACCGCCTGCGCCGGAACCATCGCATCCAGACCGGACAGCTGCGCGTCGGTCAGTCCCAGCGCATCCAGCATGCGACCCTCCACACCGAGCCGCTGTCCGACCTCGATCTGCACCCGGACGCTCTTGCCGCTTAGCATCCCTAGTCTCACAACATTTCATCCTACGGATGTGCGCGCGAACATGGTTGGGAATTGTCCCGCGCGAATGACGGAATCACGCAGCCGCGTCGGAAAATCGCGCATTCCCACAGCGCCTACACAGCCCCTAACCAGCGCCTACACAGCCCCTTTCATCCCACAGACTTCTTGACCCATCCCCTCATTCCCAATGGTTCCGTTTCTAGCGTCATTCTCCCGTGTCCCACTTGGTGTCGACAGTCGATCCCGGTTGTGCAGGTGAGTGCACCAGGGCATTTCAGTCCTTCCTGCTGTCGTTTGTCGACGCGTACAGTCGGTATGTGTTCACCATCGGCTCCCGCTTGCGCGGAAGGCCCAGGCCGTTTCCGTCGAGCTAGATGCG
>CALMML010000160.1 GCA_937868485.1 uncultured Myxococcales bacterium
AGCGCCCGCTCCAAGTGAATGTCGCCTTGCAGCTTTTCCGCTTCGTACAGCCACGGCGCGTCTTGCACCGCTGCCTTCGCTTGCTGAAGCGCTCCGTCGTAGTCTCGACGGTAATACGCAATCATCGCTTCCAGATAGCCCGGCGTTTCCGACGCGAGCGCTCGGCTCTTTTGCAGCGACTCAATCGCCGGCAGCAGATAGCGAGGCCGCAGCTCCAGCAGTCGCTTTTCCGCCCAGTCGCCACCGCCGGACAGCCGTGCCTGATACATCGCTTGCTCGTAGTGTTTGCCGAGCACCAGCCCGAGCGCATAGTGAACGTCCGCGCTCACGTTGCCGCTGTCCTGCGCCGCCAACAGCTCTTTGAGCGCCTGCGGATATTCGTGCAGCGCCAAGTGCCCTCGTCCCAGCGCGTAGTGCCCGAGCCCTTTGCCAATCCCACCGTAGCTCGACAGCTCGTCCTCTAGCCGCAGCATCCGTCGCCGAATGATGCCTTTTTCGCGCTCCAGATCGTGCAGCGGAAGCTGACGAGCACTGCGCAGCAGCCACTCCATCTGGCTGATTTCCTGACCCAGCTTCTGCGCCAGCTCTGCCTGTTTTTGCGCTTGCCGCTCGCGTTCCATCGTCTGAAGCCGCGTCTTCACCCCGTAGCCAAGCAGCCCCAACAGCGACAGCAGAAGCGCCGTTCCCAGCCCAACCAGCGCTTTGTGCTTGCGCGCCCGCCGATAGAGCCGCTGAAACAGCCCAATCCGACGCGCTTGCACTGGCTCTCCGTCGATGAAGCGCTGAAGATCGTCCGCCAGCGCCTTCGCCGAGTCGTAGCGCGCCGACTGTTCCTTTTCCAGACACTTGAGCGCAATCGCATCCAAGTCCGGCGGAATCGTCGCATCCACCGATCGCAGCGGCCTTGGCTCGACGGTCAGCACCGCCAGCAAGATGTCGATATCGACGCTGCCATCATACGGAGATCGTCCCACCAGGATTTCGTACAGCGTCACGCCCAGCGAATAGACGTCCGTCCGTCGGTCCAGGTGCTTGGTGTCGCCGCGCGCTTGCTCTGGCGCCATAAACCGAGGCGTTCCCTCGATGATTCCCGAACGACTCTGATCCGATCCTGCCGTCTCCCGCGCGAGCCCGAAGTCCATCACATACGGATGAAACTTCCCGTCGCTGGTTCGCTCGACCATGATGTTCGATGGCTTGATGTCGCGATGGATCAATCCCTGACGGTGCGCGGCATGCATCGCGTCGGAGACCTGCTGAATCACCTGCACTTTTTCAAACAGCGACATCTCGTGCTGCGCGATGTGCAGCGGCTTGCCACTGATGAGCTGCATCGCGATGTACGGATAGCCCGCGTCCTCGGCAGTGCTCGGCATCTCGCCAATCTCGTACACCTTGCAGATGTGCGGATGGTCGAGCGACGCTTGCAGACGAGCTTCTCTCTCGAAGCGCTTGACGAACACTGCGCCCGTCGAGCCGTCGGCGTGACCCAGCATCGGATGCACAATCTTCAGCGCCACGAGCCGGTTCAGACGAGGATCGCGCGCCATATAGACCGCGCCCATTCCGCCTGAGCCCAGCACTTTGATGACCTGATAGCGATCCCACTTTTGCAAAGAGCGCGGGATGCCCACCTTCGGCATCGACGGCATCGATCGCGGTGCACTGGCCGAAAGGCTCGGGGGACGTACCGATCCCGACTGAGTGGCTGGCAGATCCGTGGTCTGCGCGTCTCCGTCGTCATCCGTCGGAAAGTGCTTCCGTCCCGTTGCTTGTCCGGGCACTAGATCGACGGTGGCTGGCTCCGAGTCCTCATCGCTACCGACACCAGAGGGAATCGACGGTGGAGCCTGCTCTTTTGCCACGGCTTCATTATAGCCAAATCACTCGGCAATTCCCGAAGAGAGGTCCGCGTCCCACCCTCGCTGCGATCGTCGCAGAGACACCGCAGCGCGCCCACCCGCAGCGACTCACGATCCGAAGCGCAGCCAGCCAAAGACCACCTGACAGTACAGCGCTCCGACGATGGACATCGAAAGACCCCACGCCAGAAGCTGCCGATACAGCCGACTGGTATCGCCCTGCGCATTGGCCAGACACAGCGCGCCCAGCGTCGACAGCGGCGATACATCCACCAAGTGCGCTCCGACGTTGACGCTGTTGGCCAGCGCGACCAGATCACCACCGCCGAGCTTGTGAATCAGCTTGGGCAAAATCGGCAAAAACGCTGGCAGCACCACCCCCGACGAGCTGGAATACGCCGACAAGATCCCGGTACACAGCCCAATCACGCCGGGAGCGGTCTGCTTCGTCGACAGCTTTTCCATCAGCCAGGTAAACAGGTCGATGCCGCCGGTGCGCTCCAAGATGCCCATCAGACAGGTCATCCCGCACACCATCAGGATCGTTCCCCACGGCAGGCCGCGCAGCACTTCTTCTTCGTCGGACAATCGCAACAGCGTCATCAGCACCGCTGCGCACAGCGCGACTGCGCCGATCTCGACCTTGGCCAGTGCCACCGTCGCCAGCACACCAAACAGCACCAACAGTGTCACCACATGCGTCCGATGCAGCGGCTGACGATGACTCGCCAGAAGCTGCGCCAGTCGCTCTCGCTGTGCTTCCGTCGGAGTCTGCATCAGCAGCTTCGCCCCGCCCAGGCACAGATAGCCAACGCTCGCGATCAGCGCATGCGCCATCAGACAGTGCAGATAGTTCCACAGCCCGTAGCCCGACAGCCCAATCCGCGCCATCAGATCGCCCGCGATCACTCCCGTCGGAGCCAGCGGAGACATCGACGCAGCATTGCCTCCGCACGCGACCATCAGCGCCATCAGAAACGATGGAACGCCCGCTTCATGCGCCACCGCCATCGCCACCGGAGCCAGCATCGCCACCGCGCCAATGTTGCCTGCGCCCACCGTTCCCAGCGTCGCACCCAGCAAGAAAAACACCGGTGGAAGCAGCCCGGGACGACCCCGCGCAAGCTGCACCGCGTAGCCAGCGACTCTCCCGAGCGTTCCGTTCGACTGCGCGTGCCCAAACAGCAGCGTCAGCGCCAGCACGGTCAAAAACAGCGGCACCGGAAAGCCCGCCATCACCTGGCGCAGCGTCATCTTGGCGCCCAGTACGCCAAGCAGATACGCCAGCGCCAGCGCCAGCAGCCCCACGTTCAGACGCGACCACAGCGACAGCAGGATCGCGCCAATCAGCGCACAGACGGACAGCAGCGGGATCAGCATCAAGCCATCGACAAGCGATCAGGGTTCGCCCGTAGATCTACAGTACGCCGAGGAGCACAAACTTCAGATAGCGACCTTCATCGAACGACGGTGGCACTGGATGATCCAGACCTTGGCTGCCGCGATACAGCACCGTGACGCGACGACCGGCATCGCTCGCAGCCGCTGCCAGCATTCGCAGAAACGACTGCTCATCGACAAGCTGCGAGCACGAACACGTCGCCAGCAGACCGCCCCGTCGCACCACGCCCATCGCCAGCGCGTTGAGCCGCTGATAGCCTTTGAGCGCCGCCGGCAGATCCTTTTGCGCCCGCGCAAACTTCGGCGGATCCACCACCACCACGTCGTAGTGCAGCGGTCGCGCGCCTTCCAAGAATCGGAATGCATCGGACTCGACGGTGTGCAGCGGTCCCAGGCTGTTAAGCTGGCTGTTGTCCGTGCACAGCTTCAGCGCACGCGGCGAGATATCCACACAAGTCGCCTCAACCGCACCGTTTCGCAGCGCTTGCAGCGCAAAGCCGCCCGCGTAGCTATACACGTCGAGCACCTTCGCACCCGCGCAGTAGCGACCGAACAGCAGCCGATTGTCGCGCTGATCGAGAAACGCGCCGGTCTTCTGTCCTTCGCGCACATCGATGCGCAGCCGAACGCCGTTTTCCAGGCACAGCGTTCCGTCGGCAAGCAGGCTCTCATCACCGAAGACCACCCGATTTTGCGAGGCAAAGCCTTCGATGTTGGCAAAGCTTCCCGCCGCAGCCTCGACGATACACAACGGCGGACTCGGCAGCGTCCGCAGCGCCGCATACACCGCGTCTTCGTGCAGCTTCATCCCGAGCGCCGAAAACTGCACCGCCGCCACGTCGCCAAACACATCAATGTTCAGTCCGGGCAGGCCGTCGCCCTCGCTGTTCACCAGTCGATACGCCGTCGTATCGGATCGCGGCAGACCGATCGATCGCCGCAGCAGGCTCGCTTCATGAATCCGCCGATGAATCAGCGAATCGACCAGCGCTTTGGGCGGAAGGATGTGCTCTGCGACATCGGGCTGCGCTGCCGACGACAGCTCGCCCACCGTCAGCATTCGCACCGCAATCTGCGACCGAGGGTTGGCAAAGCCGTGCCCGATCAGGCGCTCGTCCGCGTCGTGAACCGCAACCACATCGCCCGGCACAAGCCCGGCTGGCAGCTTCTGAATCGCCCCCGAAAACACCCACGGATGACCGCGCCATACGGGATTGGCACGACCGCGCTTTAGCACAACTTTGGCAACTGGCACGGCGACAAGCTACCACATCTGCCTTCACAGACCGTGGAGCTTCTGAAGTTCCGTCACCAGCCTGCGCACCGCTTCGGACGGCGCCACGCCCGCATCGTGACCCGACGGACGATAGCCGCTCGGACCGCTCGGATCGGTCAGGACGCGCAGCACCGCCAGCACGCTCGCCGCCAGCGCCGACGGCTGATAGCCACCTTCCAGCACCAACAAAAGCCGAGCCTGTACCGTCAGCAGCGACGCCACCATCGCCGCGTAGTCGTCTTCAACCAGGCTCATTCCCGCCAGCGTGTCTTGCGCGTGACCATCGAAGCCCGCCGACACCAAGATCACATCGGGCGCAAACCGTCGCAGCGCAGGAACGACCAGCCGTCGCATCGCCAGCTTGTACTCGGGACCGGCACTCGCTTCGGGCAGCGGAATGTTGATGATCGCGCCGCGTCCGTTGCCCTCACCAATCGACGTCGCTGCGCCCGAGCCCGGATAAAACGGAAACTGATGCAGGCTGATGACCTGAACGCCACCGTCGCGAGCAAAGATCTCTTCGGTGCCGTTTCCGTGATGGACATCGAAATCGACGATCGACACCCGTCGTCCCGTCGCTCGCACCGCCGCCGCAGCCACCGCCACGTTGTTGAGAAGACAAAAGCCCATCGCGCGATCGCTGCTGGCATGGTGTCCCGGCGGACGAACCAGCGCAAAGCCGTTGTCTCCGTCGCTGTTTGCAATTCGAAGCGCCAGATCACAGGCCGTTCCCGCCGCATGCAGCGCCGCTTGATACGTTCCCGGTCCGTAATACGTGTCGGGATCGATCCAGCCTTGTCCCTTGGGCTGTAGATCGCCCATTCGCTGCCGCAGATCCGCCAGATACCCCGCCGAGTGAACCCGCAGAAGCTCCTCGCTCGTCGCTGGACGCGGTGGAATCCGCCGAAACTTTCCCAGCAGATCCGATCCATCGAGCGCCGCTTCGATCGCTTGCAGTCGCTCGGGCCGCTCGGGATGTTCACCGACCAGCTTGTGACCCTGGAACACCTCGCCGCTGCTTAGGTAGGTCCTCATCGTCTGTATGTTACCCGACGAAACAGGCACGAAAAAGAAGCTTGACTTGTCGGTGAACATGATACGTTAGCCGACCTGATGTCGCCCCGTCGAAGTACCGATCCTGCGCCCGCCGCTCACGGACACGAAGAGCCAGCCAAGCCCGCCGCTTCCTCGACCTCGCAGCAGCCGTACGTACCGTACATCGCGCCCGAAGCCGACGTAGCCGAGCTGACCCCGAAAGCGGTTCTCCTCGGAGCCCTGTTCGGCATTCTGTTCGGAGCCGCGACGGTGTATCTGGCTTTGCGTGCCGGACTGACCATCTCGGCCTCGATTCCGATCTCCGTGCTGTCGATTGCCGTGTTCAAGAAGCTCGGCAAGAGCACCATCCTCGAAAACAACATCGTGCAGACGCTGGGCTCCGCCGGAGAGTCGATCGCCGCCGGAGTCGTCTTCACGGTGCCCGCGCTCTTGTTTTTGGCGCAAGGCGACAGCTTCTTTCGCTACGGCCAGATCTTGACGCTCGCTGCCGTCGGTGGAGTGCTCGGAATCCTGTTCATGATTCCGCTCCGTCGCAGCCTGATCGTCAAAGAGCACGGCAAGCTGCCCTATCCCGAAGGAACCGCCTGCGCCGAAGTGCTGATGGTCGGTGAGCGCGGCGGCGACCTGGCCAAGCGCGTCTTCCACGGCGTCTTTTCGGCGGCGGGTTACTGGCTGCTGATGGGCGTGCTCAAGCTGTGGCGAGACACACCGGGCCTGCGCACCGGACCCAAGTCGGTCTATCCGAATGCCAACCTGGAATGCAACATCACGCCCGAATACCTGGGCGTCGGCTACATCGTCGGTCCGCGCATCGCTTC
The DNA here is from genome assembly GCA_937868485.1 of uncultured Myxococcales bacterium. Taxonomy (GTDB): domain Bacteria; phylum Myxococcota_A; class Polyangia; order Palsa-1104; family JAEUJZ01; genus JAEUKA01. The sequence continues at coordinate 6,414 of CALMML010000160.1, forward strand.
CGAGATGACTTCCGGTGGTGTTCTGTCGTGGCTCGCGCTGATTCCGCTCATCTCGATGTACGTTCCCGACGCGCAGCGCATCATCGACCTGCACGCGCTTGGCTATAGCGACGCCTGGATTCAGAGCCACTCCGTCGCAGAGCAAGTCTATCGCGCCTACGTTCGCTACATCGGGGCCGGAGCCGTCGCCTGCGCGGGCATGATGACGCTGCTCAAGACGCTTCCGACGATTGTCAGCAGCTTCCGAGACTCGATTCGCGACCTCAAAGGCGGCGGCAGTGCCAACGCGATCCGCACCGAGCGCGATCTGCCACTTGGACTGGTGGTGATTGGCACGGTGGTGCTCGGACTGCTCATCGCGCTGCTGCCCAACCTGCCGGGCAAGTTCCCGGGCTCGCTCATCATCTCGGCGCTGATTGTGCTGTTTGGCTTCTTCTTCGTCACCGTCGCGAGTCGCATTGTCGGCATCATCGGCAGCTCGTCGAACCCGATCTCCGGCATGACGATTGCGACGCTGATGGGCACTTGTTTGGTCTTCATCACCATCGGCTGGCGCGGCGATGCCTATCAAGCGGCGGCGCTGCTCGTCGGATCGGTGGTCTGTATCGCGTCGGCCAATGCGGGAGCAACCTCGCAAGACCTCAAGACCGGCTTTTTGGTCGGAGCGACGCCGTACAAGCAGCAGATCGGCCTGATGATCGGTGTGGTGGTGTCGGTGCTGGTGATCGGAGGCACGCTGCTGCTGCTCGATCGCTCGATTCCGGGTGTCCAGCACGCGATTGGCACCGAAAAGTTCCCCGCGCCGCAGTCGATGCTGATGGCGACGATGATCAAAGGTCAGCTCAGCCAGCAGCTTCCGTGGGGTCCAGTGCTCGTCGGAGTGTTCATGGCGCTGATGGCACAGCTTGCGGGCGCGCACGCGCTGTCGTGGGCCGTCGGTGCGTATCTGCCGCTGTCGACCACTTCGCCCATCTTCGTCGGAGGCATGGTTCGCTGGCTGGTCAATCGTCGTCGCACCCTGAGGTCGGGAGGCAAGGCCGCCGCTGCCGAGTCTGACATTGGTCCAGGCATGCTCTATGCGACGGGACTGGTCGCCGGTGGCTCGCTCGCTGGCATGCTGATTGCGTTTCTCCAAGGCTTCGCAGAGCCAGTCGCGCACAAGCTCGATCTCGGTCGCGACTACTGGGAACGGCTGGGCCTTGGTGGGGACGTGATTGCGGCGGGCGCGTTCTTCGTCCTGTCGGTCGTGCTGATTCGCCAAGCGCTGTCGGATCGCAAGTAAGCCACGCGAGACAACGCCGCGCGCCTGCGCAGCCCAGTGGCTGAACGCGGGCGAAATGCGACCTGTTGTGGGGGAAAATCGGATCAGTCTGTAGGGAAGACTACGGATTACTGACGCAAGCGACGCGCAGCGCCCTGTTCGAGCCGTCGCGCTTCGACCACCGCGCGAACGTGGAGCCCTCGGAAGATCTCGCCCGCATCGTCGTGCGCAATCACTTCGAAGCGGTGAAACTTGCCTTCCAGACCCAGGTAGCGCGCCGTCATGCGCACCGTCCCACCGAGCGGCGTCGGAGCATGGTGCTCAATCCGCACGCCAATCGCGGCGGTCAGCTCACCGGGCAGCAGCATCGGCTCCATCGCTTTTGCGGCGGCCAGCTCCATCAGCGAGATCAGCTTGGCTGTTCCAAGGACCAGCGGAAACAGGTTGTGCTCGGGACCACCGCCCGTTCCCGTCGCCGCGACGTGCGGAGCCAAGTCCTGCTCGCCGACGACGTGGGTGATGGTGAGCTCTTTCGCGATCGAGCCAGGACGCAACATGATGGATTACTTGGGCGGGTCGTACTGCTTGACCGACGGCTGCTTCTGACGCCACTCGTGACCGACGCCGCCTTGGGTCGCCACCGACGAGGTGCCACGCTTGAGCATGTCGATCTTGGTCTGAATCGCATCGCCTCGGAAGTCCACCGCCGGAGCATGAACACCCGAGTCCATTCGAATCGCGTCACACGGACACGCTTCGACGCACAGACCGCAGACCACGCAGCGCAGCTCGTCGATTTCGAAGATGCGCGGACGCTTTTCGTTCTTGTTGCCCGTCTCTTCGGGGACGATGGTGATGCAGTGCGCCGGACACACCGTCGGACACAGCATACATGCGACGCAGCGAACCTGACCGTCGTCGCGCAGCATCAGGCGGTGTAGACCTCGGTTGCGATCCGGGTACTTCACCTTTTCTTCCGGGTACTGAACCGTGACGGTGTACTTGCGCGAAAACAGGTTGGCGAAAAAGTGCTTCGCGGTCACACCAAGGCCACGAATGACCTCGGGGAGATAGACGCGCTGCTCAAGCGAGTCTGGCCGACCGACGACGCGAACACCGACCTTGCCGCGCGCTTTACCAGTCGACGAAGACGCTTCGTGTGATGAAGGAGCGTGATGCGTTGACATGGCTTACTTGCCTCCCGAGCGCCACAGAACCACGGCGGCGGTGATGATGATGTTAAGCAGCGACAGCGGCAGCAGCTGCTTCCAACCGAGCCGCATCAGCTGATCGGGACGGAAGCGCGGCAGCGTCCAGCGAATCAGCAGCTGGAGCCAGCACAGCAGCAGGATCTTCAGCGACCAGACCACCACTTGCAGCAGCACGACCGCAAGGTGCGGCAGATGGAAGCTGCCAAAGCCCGACGAGTCGAGGCCCGGAACCTGCCAGCCACCGAGGAACACCGTCGTCACAATCGCCGCGAGGAAGATCGTCTCGATGAACTCGGCCAAAAAGAAGATGCCGAAGCGCATGCCCGAATACTCGACGAAGTAGCCGATCAGCTCGGGCTCACCTTCGGGAAGGTCAAACGGAGCGCGCTTGGTCTCGGCAATCGCGGCGGTGAAGAACAGCACGAACGCGAGCGGCTGGGTAAAGATGCCCCAGTTCAGGATGTTCGAGCCCTGTGCGGTGACGATGGCGTTCGGCTCCAGCGAGCCGTAGACCAAAAACGCACCCATCAGCGACAGGCCCATGCAGACTTCGTACGACATCATCTGCGACGAAGCGCGCAGACCGCCGAGCAGCGACCACTTGTTGTACGAAGCCCAGCCCGCGAGCGTCGTTCCGTACACCGCCAGCGACGCCAGCGCGAAGTAGAACAGCATGCCGACATCCATCCGCGCCACTTGCAGCGGAATCGTCGCTTTGCAGGTCGTCGGATCGGTCACCACGCTCAGCACTTGACCGACGCACAGGTCGGGACCAAACGGCACCACCGCGAAGGTGATCAGCACCGGCGCAATCGCCATCACCGGCGCGAGCGCAAACAGGAAGCGGTCGACCTTGGCCGGCACCACGTCCTCTTTGAACATCATCTTGATGGCGTCCGCGACGAAGTGGAGGATGCCCCACAGCTTCACAGGTCCAATGTTTGCGCGATTGGGACCGAGTCGGTCCTGCATCATCGCCGACTGACGACGCTCGGCCCAGGTGCTCAGCGACGCAAGGGGCATCACAAAGCCCAGGACGAGCAGCACCAGCTTGAGCAGCGCTGCGACGGCCGTGTGTTCGGCCAAAAACATTAGGATCGAATCAGTCATCGCATCCCCTCAATTAACCGCGCGAGTTGGCGAAGCGCAGCTGCACCGGCAGGAACTCTTTGCCCCATTCCGCCGAAGCAAACCCTGCTGCCACAACCTGAGCCGGGTCCGCGCCCACAGGCAGCGACGACGAAACCACGGACACCATCTGCAAGAAGGCCTGTCGGGCCGACACTTGCCACTTTTCGCCCGACGCCAGGTTGGCCTTCTTCGCGATCTGGCTGATCAGCTCCAGGTGCGAGCGCGCATCACCTTGTGGCGCAACCGACTTCCGCAGCCGCTGAACCAGGTTCTTGTTGTTGGTAAACGAGCCATCCACTTCAGCCCAGGCCGCCGCCGGCAGCTGAACGTGAGCCCGTCGCAGCAGCGCCGAGTCCGACACCGCCTGACAGATGAACAGTTCCAGTCCGTCGACAATCGGTGCGGTATCCGCCAGCGCTTGCTCCGCGAGCGGCAGATCGGCGCCAACCATCCACAGACCTTTGAGCTTGCCCGCCTTCAGATCCGCGAGCAGCGCACCAGCATCCGACGCACCAGCGCCAGCAAACAGCGTCGCACCAGCCGTATTCGGGTTGGTATCGGCACTGCGCAGGATCTTGTCGGCCCGCTCCGGCTTCGACGCAGTTCCCGTCACGTAGGAACGAATGTTGGCACCGCGCGCGATCAGCTTCTGAGCAACCTGCGACAGCGCAAACAGCGCTTCATTCGTCGTCTGTGCGGAATAGACCAGACCAATCGACGCACCGCTGCTGGCCAGCTTTTCGAGCCGCTCCGCCGCGAACGTCACCGCCTTATCGAGGCTGGTGATCTGTGCAGGCTGTCCCCGACCGCCACCGATGCGCGCCGAGGTCAGCCGCTTGTGACGAACATCTTTGTAAGTAAAGCGGCCTTCGTCGCACATCCAGTACTTGTTGACCTGGAGGTTTTCCCGAGGCACAAGCCGCCAAATTTCGCCTTGCGCGTGATGCACTTCGACGTTACAGCCCGTCGCACAGCCAGGACACACCGACGGAGTCGTAAACAGCTCCCACGCCCGCATCGTGAAGCGGAAGTCTTTGCTGGTCAGCGCACCCACCGGACAGACATCCACGGTGTTGATCGAGTACGGATTGTCGAGCTTGTGACCCGGCGCCACCGTGAGCTGCTCACGGTCACCACGCCATGCCATCGTCAGCTGCTTTTCGCCCGCCACTTCGTCACACACGCGGATGCAGCGGGTGCACAGAATGCAGCGCTCCGCGTCGAGGACGATGTGCGGACCCAGATCCTGCATCTTCGGCTTGTGGACCTTCGGGATCGACGACCGCGAGCCCTCATGATCCCAGTCCTGATACTGCTTTTGCAGCGTGCACTCGCCCGCCTTGTCGCAGATCGGACAGTCAACCGGGTGATTGACCAGCGTAAATTCCAGGATTTGCCGACGGATCGACAGCACGCGCGGGGTCGCGGTGTTCACTTCCATCTTGTCGGCGATCGGCGTAAAGCAGGCCGGAACCAGCTTCGGCTGACCCACCACTTCGACGAGACACTGCCGACAGACCGCAGGCGAGCTGAGTCCAGGGTGATAGCAGAAGTAGCTTACGTCCACGCCGTTGGCGAGGCAGACCTCAAGCAGGTTGGCACCCTTTTTGGCCTGAACATCACGACCGTCGAGCTTGATGGTGACAAGCTCACTCGGCGGCGGCGCAGAGCTTGGGGCGGAACCAGCGGGTGCAGCACTGGCCGCAGCGGGCGGCGCAGCCGGGGGCGGTGACGGAGGAGTCGCCGTCTCGCGCAGGGCGGCTGCGATGCTCGACTTGATGGGTGAGGGAGGGGTCTCTGCCATGACCTGTAAGTTGCCTATTCTCGGGTTAGCGGTCGCACTCGCCGCCGATCATGTTGATCATGCCGAACGTGGGAATGATGTCGGCGATACCTGCTCCCAGGATCAGCTTCGACATCGACTGCGTGGCGATGAAGCTGGGAGAGCGAACGTGACAGCGGTACGGACGTCCCGTGCCGTCGGAAACGATGTAAAAACCAAGCTCGCCGTTGCCGCCTTCGGTGTACGAGTACACCTCACCGGCGGGAACCTTGATGCCATCGATGATCAGCTTGAAGTGGCCGATCATGCTCTCGATGGTGTTGTAGACGGCGTTCTTCGCGGGCATCGCCACGCGCGGATCGTCGAGCAGCACCGGACCTGCCGGGATCTGCGTCATCGCCTGATCCAGAATGCGCATCGACTGCCGAATCTCTTCGAGACGAACCGCGAATCGATCGTAGTTGTCACCGACGGAACCGACCGGAACATCAAACTCAAAGCGATCGTAGACGAGATACGGATGATCCTTGCGAACGTCATACGGAACGCCCGTCGAACGCAGGCACGGACCCGTCCAGCCGAGCCCGATCGCATCTTCTGCCGAGATCGCAGCCACGCCGTCCATTCGGTCGCGGAAGATGCGGTTCTTGACGAGCAAGCTCTCGCACTCGGTGAGCACCGACGTGCTCTTGTGCAGCGTCGCGCGCAGCTTGTCGATGAAGTGTTCCGGCAGATCCTGCGAGACGCCACCAATTCGCACATACGAGTGCGTCAGACGAGCGCCCGTCAGCTCTTCGAGAAGCTCCCACAGCCACTCGCGGACTTTGATCATCCACAAGAACGGCGTAAAGCCACCGACTTCCATCGCCGACGCGCCCAGACACGTCAGGTGGTCGGTGATGCGCGAGATCTCGCCGACGATGACGCGAATGTACTGCGCGCGCTCCGGCAAGCGGTCGACGATGCCGATTAGCTTCTCGACGGCCAGCGCAAAGCCCACGTTGTTCAGCAGCGGAGAGACGTAGTTCAGACGATCGGTATACGGAAAGACCTGCGTATACGTCGCGTGCTCGGCTTCTTTTTCGAAGCAGCGATGCAGATACCCAACCTGCACATCCGAGTCGCGCACCGTCTCACCATCGATGGTCAGAACGATGCGCACGGTGCCGTGGGTCGCCGGGTGAGACGGACCCATGTTGATCGTCATCGGCTCCGTCGGAAGCTCGATGTCTTCCACTTCTTCCAGTTCCGCCGCGTTCAGCTTCGACATCAGGTCGGGCGGCACCTTCGGACGCGTGCTCAGCCCATGAACACCACCCGACGCAATTTCGTCGGGAGTCGGCATGCCAAAGGCAAGCTTCTTCATTCCAGTCTTGCTCTGTGTCGTCGTCGACATGTCTTTGGCTCCGTTAGCTCAGCGAGTAGTCGCGGCGAATGAGCGGCTGCCGTTGCTCTTTGGGATAGTCCTTGCGCAGCGGATGGCCCACGAACTCTTCGTACATGAGGATGCGACGAAGATCCGGGTGATCCGTGAACTTGATCCCGAACATGTCGTAGACCTCACGCTCTTGCCAGTTCGCCGTCGGCCACAGATCGCACACGGTCGCAACCTCAGCGCTTGGACCGCCTTCTTCTTCGTGAACCGGCGCTTTGATGCGCAGTCGGTTGCCCGTCGCCATCGATCGCAGGTGATACACCACTTCAAATCGAGGCTCACGACCGAAGTAGTCCACGGCGGTCACGCTCACCAGGAAGTCAAACCCGGCGGAGTCGCGCAGATAGCGCATCACGTCTTTTAGCGCAGTGGCAGTCACCACAGCCGTGTCATCGCCGTGGTTGCTGTGCGACGAAACGATTGCCTGGGGAAACTGCGCCACCAGCTTGTCGAGATCAGCTTTGCTCATTGCAAAATTCTTCCCTTGCTGCTTCCACGCTCACGGAAAAAGGCGGCGCTACGCCACCACCGGCAGGCGCTTCCGACCATCGGTGGACTGAGCGGCCAGCTCCACTTCTTTGCGATCGCGGCGCTGAACCCAGGTCGTGGCTTCGGCAATCTTCTTCTGGAGGAGAATGAGCCCGTCGAGAACTTGCTCGGGGCGAGGCGGACAGCCTGGAATGTAGACATCCACCGGGACGACCTGATCGCAGCCGGGGACGGTGTTGTAGTTCTGGTAGAAACCACCCGTCGAAGCACACACACCGAATGCGATGACGTACTTCGGTTCGGCCATCTGCATCCAGATGCGATGCAGCACCGGAGCTTGACGCTCGGTGATGGTTCCGACGACGAACAGCAGGTCCGCCTGGCGCGGCGAAAAGCGCGGGAACTCGGCACCGAAGCGAGCGATGTCGTACTTCGAGCCAGCAGTGGCCATGTACTCCATGCCACAGCAAGCGGTGACAAATGGATAGGTAAACAGCGAGTACTTGCGCGCCCAGTTGAGGGCATCGTCAAGGCGGGTGGTGTAGCTCTCGGCCATGTTTTTTTCCTGACTCCCCGGTTAGCCCCAGCCGATGGCGCGCTTACGCCATACATAGGCCAGAGCAACCACCAGCGTGCTCATAAAGACCAGCATCTCGACGAAACCGAAGGCAGTGACGGTGCCAAGGCACTCACCGTGGATGACCGTTCCAAGGCAGGAAAGCCGTCGGAAGATCGCAGCCCACGGATACAAAAACGCCGCTTCGATGTCGAAGATGAGGAAGAGGAGCGCCACTTGGTAGAACTTGACGGAAAAGCGGACGCGGGGACTGCCAATTGGTTCCGAACCGCACTCGAAAGGAGAGAGCTTTTCGGCGTTCTCGCGCTTTGGGCCCAAAAACATGGCGAGACCCAAGAACACGCACGAAAAAGCGATTCCAAACAGAATCGCCACGAGCGTGGGGCCATAGTCAGTTGCTTGTTCGACGGACATTCGGAACCTCGTTTGCTCCGCCGCGAATATAAATGGGTGGCCTTCCGGGTGTCAATCTTCGGAAGTCATTCGCGCAGCCGATGTGCCTTGTGCGAGCCATTTGCTTGGATGCCCTATTCGCTGGTCGATGCATCTTTTTTCGCCTGACGCGAAAGCAGGTGCGAAAGCGCCGACTTGGCCTCTTGTCGAATCCGCTCCTCGCTGTGACTTTGCGAAACAAACTCCAAGTATCGCTGTGCTTCGTCTCCTCCGAGCGCTGCGACCGCTTCGAGCACTTTGCCAAGCTCGCTGGGATCGCGAAACTCGGTGCTATCGAGTATCGGTCGCACCGTCTTCGGATCGCCCAGCTCGACCAGCGCGCCAATCGCTTGATCACGAAGCGCCGTCGGTGAGTGCTTGTCTTTGAGCACCGCCATCGCCAGCGGCTGCACGCTCACTTCTTTGCGCTGTGCCAAGATCCGCAGTGCCACGCTGCGCAGATCCGCTTCTTTTTTTGCATTCGAGACAAGCGCGAGCAAATCGCGGCTGGGCACACCACTTAGCCGAAGCTGCGCTCCGAGGCTGTGTGCCGTATCTTCAATCGCTCGACGAGCCAGCTCTCGCCACTGAATCGATGTCGGTGTCTGCGTTCGCTCCGCCTGCTCGCTGACCGCCAGGTGCTGAAGTCGCGTAAGCTCTGGTTGCTGCGTCGCTTCGTCGCGCAGCGCATCGGAGCCACGCCGACTTCGCAGCAGTCCCGCCGTCAGAACACGTAGCAGTGGCTGCTTGGCTTTGGCGTCACTTCCCGTCGCGTACACCAGACCCGTTTCGATTTGCAGCACAAAGTCGCCTGGCAGCCGCTCAGTCGGAGCCAGCGCCACACTCACCTCTGCCGCACGAAGTCCTGCCACCGCAGCCGCGACCAGAGGCTCGGGCTCGAGCGCTTGCGGCGCACCTTGTCTGGCTGCCGTTTCGTCGGTCTGACTCGCGATCTGAATGTCGACCACCCGCATCGGCGGCGCGGCAGACGGACGCTTACAGCCGCTCACCCCGAAGCACACGCCGAGGCACAGCAGCCAGCCGATCCAGCCCACGCGAGGGTCTCGCTTCATGGCGGCAAGTATAACGTGCCGATCGATCGCATCGCGTCATCGACGCCCATGGAGCGCATGAACCTGGCTGATTGGTTGGATCTCCGACGACAGGAAATGCTGTCGCGCCGCAAAAAGATTATGTCGCCATGACAATACCGTGACATCGGAGCGGCAACATGACGGCATGCAGAGCAAAGCGAAACGACCCGCTCCGTCCGTCGAGATCATCGACACGCCCCGAGAGCGTCCCCCGCGTCCCTTTCAGATCGACAAGCTGACGAGCATTCCGTTTTTCTTGGTCCACATCGCGGCCATTGCCTCCGCGATTTGGATCGGAGCAACGACGACCGACATCATCGTCTGCGTCGCGCTCTACTACATTCGAATGTTCGGCATCACGGCGGGCTTTCATCGCTACTTTTCGCACCGCGCCTACAAGACGTCGCGCTGGTTCCAGTTTGTGCTGGCCGTCATCGGCGGTGCATCGATGCAAAAAGGCGTGCTGTGGTGGGCCGCGCATCATCGCAACCATCACAAGTTCAGCGACATGTCCGAGGACATTCACTCGCCCAAGCAAGACGGCTTTTACTGGTCGCACGTCGGCTGGATTCTGTCGAACGACTACGATCACACCGAGTGGGATCGCATCCGTGACTTTGCCAAGTATCCCGAGCTGCGCTGGCTGAATCGCTGGCACTGGGCGCCCGCACTCGTCGGTGGAGCCATCTTGTACGCAATCGGCGGCATCCACTGGTTTGTGTGGGGCGGTCTGGTCAGCAGTGTTCTACTGTGGCACGGCACCTTCTTTATCAACTCGCTGGCGCACGTCTGGGGCAGCCGTCGCTATCCGACCACCGACACGAGCCGCAACAACTTCTGGCTGGCGCTCATCACGATGGGCGAAGGCTGGCACAACAACCACCACTACTACCAGAGCACCGCCAACCAAGGCTTCTTCTGGTGGGAAGTCGACTGTAGCTACTACATCCTCAAGATGCTGTCGTGGGTCGGCGTGGTGTGGGATCTGCGGACTCCACCAGCGCACATCCTGGCTGGCAAAGAGCCGGTGAGCGACGCGGTAAGCGAAGTTGTCAGCGAAGCCATCAGCCCACCGGTTCCGCCCGCCGCCCTCCCAACCGCCTAGCCTGCCCGTGGTACACTTGGGCCCTCTTTATTCTGGAGAGCGCTCATGAGCAAGCAGTCCGAGCCCGCCGCATCAGGCTGGCAGCCCGCCCAGCCCGGAGAACAGCGCAGTCCCTGCCCGGCCCTGAACTCACTGGCCAACGGTGGCCACATTCCCCGCAGCGGCATCGCCACGCGCGCGCAGCTGGTGTCCGCGATGGTCAACCGACTCGGCGTGTCCACCGCGCTGGCCGACAAGCTGGCCGTCGCTGCAATGGAAAAGTTTGGTAAGCCCGGCGAAGGCAGCGAGCAAGTGCTGCATCTTCAAGATCTGTGCGAGCACGGCAAGCTCGAACACGACGCCAGCCTGACCCGCCAAGACACCCACGTTGGAGACAACGCCAAGGTCGATCCAGCGCTCGTCGAGCAGCTGCTGTCGCTCAGCAAGAACGGTCAGACGCTGACACTGGATGATCTGGCAACGGCTCATCAGATTCGCATGCAGCAGTCGGCCCAAGGCGGTCATCAGGTTCCGTCCAAAGCTGGCTTCGTTGGCACCGTCGAGGCATCGCTGCTCTATAACGTGCTGTCACGCGGTCAAAACGGCATCAGCCTGGCCGACGCCCGCGAGTTTCTGCTGCACGAGCGCATTCCCGAAGGTCTGACGGGACGAGACATCTCGATGCCACAGGTCGCACGACGCGCGATCACGATTGCGCTCAAAGGCAACCTGCCGATCTGTGACGCAGCCCGTCGCGCCAAAGACGCGCTCAAGAAGTAACTTCCCAGGCAGCTTGCGGGTTACAGTCCGCAGCGCATGCCGCTTCTTGAACTGCTTCTGACGGCGCTCGATACGCTTCGTGCCAACAAAGTCCGCGCGGTGCTGACCACGCTGGGCGTCATCATCGGTGTGCTGTCGGTGATCTTGCTCGTCTCTCTAGGGGAAGGAGCCCGCAGCTATCTCGGCGACACCTTCGCTGGGCTCGGTTCCAACTTGCTTCAAATCCAACCTGGTCGACGAGAAACCAAGGGATTTGGCAGCCCTTCGCTCGGCACGGTCTACAAGATCACCCGCGAAGACGAACAGATCTTGGCCCGTCGAGCCAGCACCATCGATGGCGTCAGCGGTGTCGTCACCGGCGGCGGAACCGTTCGCTACGTCAATCGTCGCCGCGACACGCTCATCCTCGGCGTCAGCAGCCGCTTCACCGAAATCCGCCAGCTTCAGGTCGAACAAGGTCGCTTTTTGTCCGACGAGGACATTGATGCCCGACGTCGCTTCGTTGTCCTCGGGCGCACGGTCCTTTTGGAGCTATTTGGCGACGAAAATCCGCTCGGCAAAGTGATCAAAGTCGCCGACGGAGAGTTCCGCGTCATCGGGCTGATGGAACACAAAGGTCAGACGCTCGGCTTCGATCTCGACGACATCGTCTTCATTCCCGTCACCACTGCGATGGACTTATTCGCCGTCGAGGGACTTTCCCACGTCCTCGCCCGCGCCCGCGACAAAGTCAGCGTCGAGCCCGCCATCGAAGAAGTCACCGAGCTGCTCCGTCGTCGTCACAACGATCAAGTCGACTTCACCGTGATCTCTCAAGACGACATGCTCTCGACGGTAAACGGCATCATGAACACGTTTTCGATGGTGCTCATTGCGATCGCCAGCATCTCGCTTGTCGTCGGAGGCATCGGCATCGCCAACATCATGCTGGTGTCGGTCCGCGAGCGAACCCGTGAAATCGGCGTCCGTCGCGCCGTCGGAGCCAAGAAGCGTCACGTCCTGCTCCAGTTTCTGCTCGAGTCGATCGTGATCTCGCTGCTCGGAGGCATCATCGGGCTGCTGCTCGGTGCGCTGATCATTACGATGGGACGACTGCTGGTTCCAGGGCTGCCCGTGCGACTGTCCTTTGACATCGTGCTGATCGCGGTTGGCTTCTCTGCGCTCGTCGGAATCTTATCCGGCGTGGTTCCCGCTCAGCGTGCAGCCAGCCTCGATCCGGTCGAAGCGCTACGCTACGAATAGCCTACTGTTTGGGCCTGTGCGTCGACACCTTTTGCCACGCCATCACGCAGCCGACGCTCAACCCCAAGAGCCCGAGCCCAGCGGAAAACGTCACTCCGTGTGAGGTCTTTCCGTCGAGCCACCGTCCCACATACATCCCCGCCAGCGTCGGAATGACCACCAACCAGCCGAGCCCAACCATCGTCACTGCCGTCGCAATCAGGCTGTGCTGATCTTGACGATGACGCGCACGCCGCTCCGCCAGACGGCTCGCCGACTCAGGAAGTGGATCGGGATGCGCACGCTTCGACGGAGGTTCGACGCTCATCGATCCACCAGCCGCCGAGTCGTCCCGCCGCCTTGATCCTGACGAAGATAGTCCGTCATGTGATGAATCAGCGATCCTTCCAGACGAGAAAAGCTCTTGTGCGCTTCCGCTTCTTGCGCCGCCGCAGCCAGCAGTCGCTGCTTCACATCCGTCGACAACACCCCAAGATCATCACCGAGCGTTGCCTCTCGCGCAAAGACCTGAACATGCTGACCGCCCGTGACTTGCAGCACGCCGCCGCGTAGACCGATGAAGCGCTCCTCGCCTGCCGATCCGTCAGCGCCATCGACGTCACCGCGACGATAGATCAGCACCGACACCGCGAGCACCGTCAGAAAGTCCGCATGTCCGGGCAAGATCCCAAACGATCCCGTCACATCCTCGGCGCGAACGTGCCAAACCCCAGCGACATCGAGCACCACCTGAAGCGGCGTCACGATCGTCAGACGCAGGCTCCGTCGCTGGATCGGGAAAGAAGTCGGCTCGCTCATCGCTGTAAAGACAAGCGTCCCGTCGATCAGTACGAAAGCAGCGTCACAATCGGATGCCCAACCAGCGGCTTCCGACCATCCAAAAACGCCAGCTCGAGCACGAAGCCAAAGCCCAGCACCTCGGCGCCCTGACGCTGACACAGTCGCGCCGCACCAGCCGCCGTTCCACCCGTCGCCAGCACATCGTCGATGATCACGACCCGCTGACCCGCCACCGCGTCTTCGTGCATTTCCAGCGTGCCGCTTCCGTATTCAAGCGAGTAGCTCTCCGTGACGCGACGATACGGCAGCTTGCCCGGCTTCCGAACGGGCGCAAAGCCCAGGCCCAGACGCTCGGCAATCGGCGCAGCGAAGATAAAGCCGCGCGACTCGACACCAACGATCATCGTCGGACGAAGCGGAGAAATCCGCTCTGCGAGCAGCTGGATCGACATCCGAAACGCCGTCGCATCTCCGAGGAGCGGCGTGATGTCCTTGAACAGAATGCCGGGCTTGGGAAAGTCAGGAACGTCACGGATGTGACGGGCCAAAAGCGACACCGCTGGGTCAGAAACCATGGCCGCACACTATCATCGCGAGTCGTTTTCCCAAAGCACGGGCATCACATACCGACGCGTCTCATGCCGCCGCCACCACCGGGAGCCCCAGCGGGTCGCGGCACGCCCATCGGACTACTTGGACCCGAGGAACCCGACGAAGTCTTCTGCGACTCGATGACGATGACCTGATCTTCGCTGACGCCTTCGGTGATTTCTGTGTTGAGTCCGTCGCTGATGCCAACGCTCACGAAGACCGGACGAATGCCTTCACCGTCGGGAACAAACAGCGGCGTCTTGCTCTTGCCTTCGCCTTTGTTGCGTCGCTCGCGATTTTCGGGCTTGGCTCCGTCGCTGCCCGAGCGTTCCATCCGAGGCTTAAATCGCAGCGCAGCGTTTGGCACAAGCAGCACCTCTTTTCGGTCCGCGACCACGACCCTGACGTTCGCAGTCATGCCCGGTCGCAGCAGCAGCTCCGCGTTGTCCACATCGAGCACCACCACGTACGTCACGACGTTTTGCACCGTCTGCGCAGCGTTGCGAATCTGCGAGACCTTGGCGCGGAAGCGCTTGCCGCGAAACGAGTCAACCGTAAACTCAGCGCTCGCTCCGACGGTCAGATAGCCAATGTCCGCTTCATCGACACTGGCCAAGACCTGCATCTTGCGCAGATCGCCAGCGATCTGAAACAGGTTCGGCGCTTGAAACGACGCCACCACCGCTTGTCCCAGCTCGACGTTGCGAGAGATCACCACACCATCGACCGGCGACAAGATCACCGAGTTTTTCAGGTCCAGCCGCGCTTTGTCGAGGCTCGCTTGCGCCAGCTTCACACCCGCTTCTGCCGCTTGAACGCTCGCTGCCGTGCTCTGTTCCGTCGCCACAGCCGTGTCACGGTCCGCCGCCGAGATGTAGTTTTTCGCAAACAGCGCCCGCGCTCGCTCCGCCACCCGCGCCGCGTTTTGAGCATCTGCTTTCGTGCGAATCAGGTTCGCTTGCGCCGACGCCACGTTCGCTTCTTGGCTCTTCACTGCCGTCTGAAACAGCGCCGGATCCAGCTCCACCAAGATCTGCCCTTGCTTCACCGTGTCGTTGTAGTCGGCATGCAGCTTGTACACGATGCCCGACACCTGCGAGCCCACCGGCGACAGCAGCAGCGGCTGAATCGTTCCCGTCGCGCTTACGACCTGCGTGACATCGCCGCGCGTCACCTTCGCCGTCACCCAGCGAGGCGCGTCGCTCTTACGGAAAAACAGCCGATACGCACCGATACCGAGCCCGATCACAACGACCGCAAGACCCAGCCACATCCACAGCTTCCGCCGAGACGCTGACGTTTGTTCGCTCATGGCGAGGTTCCTCCTCGAGGCTCGGGCTCTTTGATCAGTTCCCCAAGATAAAAACGCAGGCTCGCCCGCTGCTGCGCCAGCGCAAAGTCCGCCTGAACTTGCTGGGCCTGCGCCTGCATCGCCGACACCTGCGCGTCGCCCAGCTCAATCGCATTGCCAACACCTGCGCGATACCGACCGTCTGCCATTTCAAGCTGCTTTTTGGCCTGATTCGCGAGCGCCACCGACGCTTCCACCGTCAGCCACGCCGTCAACACCTGCTGAAGCGCTTGCTGAAGCTGACTGCGCACCGACAGACGAAGCTGCTGCAGGTTTGCCCGCGCCAGCGACAGCTGAGCCTGCGCATCCCGAACCGCATACACCGTCGACAATCCCGTCAGAACCGGCCAGTTCAGCCCGAGCGTTCCCGTCACCAGCAGACCCGGTAGCGACTGCTGCGTGGTGACATCCAGCCCGCTGATTCCACCGATGGTTCCGCTGCTCAGCGAAGCACTTCCCCCAATGGACAGCGTCGGCAGATAATCCGCACGCGCCGCTTTGAGCTGTGCTTCCGCCGCACGAACCCGCGACTGAAGCGACTGATAATCGGGACGATTCAAGAGCGCCGCATCGACCGTCTCATCGGGGATCGTCGCCACCGTCTCGGCACTCGCACCGCTCAGCAGCGATTCCAGCGCATGCGGAGGCGGGAGCACCGACGACATCGGACGCTTTTGCCAGCGCGACCAGTCGCTTTCCGGCAGACCCAGCGACTGCAAAAACTGTGTTCGCGCAACTTGCACATTGCCCTGCGCTTGCAGCACCTGCAGCCGAGACTGCGCCACCGCCGTCTGAGCAATCAGCACATCGATCTGCGGCTTGGTCCCAATCTTGAAAAAGCTCTCGGCCTGTTTCAGTCGTCGAAGCTGCTGCTGCTGGTTTTCGCTCGCGACGGACAGCAGCGCTTCCGCTTGCAGCACCGCATAAAAACCGCTCATCGCCCCGAGGACGACCTGTGACTGAACGTTACGCTCGTCGGTCTGAGCCGCTTGGGCACTGGCTTGCGCGGCGGAAATGCGACCTCCGACGCGACCGAAGTCGTAGATCATCTGGTTTAGCGCCAGCTGACCACTCGATCGCAGCGTCGAGACGGCGCTCTGACCGTTCATTCCGCCAATTTGGTAGCTGTAGTCGCCACGCACCGTTCCCGACAGCGTCAGCTGCGGCAGCCACGAGCTTCTCGCCGTCCCCACCCGCGCTTCCGCCGACAGCTTGCTCTGACGAGCCGCTTCCGCCGTCGGACTATGAGCCAGCGCAACTTGAATCGCTTCGCCAAGTCCAATCGGAGCCGTCGTCGCTGCATCCGCCACAGCTTGCGCGCTTACCGACGAGACTGTTCCCGCCGTAAGCGCAACCGAACAGACGACCGCCCATCGAGCCCAGCCGACGCGTTTCATGACCGCACCTCAAGTGAACGCAGCGCACGCACTTTCCGTTCCTGAAACTGCGAATCTAACCATCGATCTGAGCCCAGCGCTCGTCCAAGCAGCGTCACCGCCGACGATCCCGCCAGCAGCGAATACACCGACTGCCGGGTCACTTTCACCGGCTGATCCGGCGTCAGCAGCGGCGATCCCACATCACCGAGCAGCGCCAGCGTATCGACCGCCAGCCACAGCGGCCAAATGCACGCGAGCCGCAGCCGCACCTGCTGTGTCGGAATCGCCAGCACATACGGCCAGGCTTCGTCGCAGCGAGCCATTCCGAGCGCCAGCAGCTCGCCGGTCAAGTGCCGCATCGCTCGCGCTTCCGTCAGATCGACGGGTGGCCGCTGGGTGAGAGCAAACAAGCGCTCCGACGACAGACCGTGCTTGGTAAGAAGCGGCTCTGGCACATAACAGCGTCCGATCCGCAGATCCGACGCCATGTCTCGCACCACGTTGGTCAGCTGCAGCGCTTTTCCGAGCGCCACGCCTTGCGAAAGCCGCTCCGGTTCCGCCAAGTGAGACAGGCCCGGAATGTGCGCGGCACAGATCTCTGTCCAGAACTCTCCGACGCAGCCCGCCGCGTAATAGGTGTATTCGTCCAGATCTTCGAGCGAGCGCAGCGTCACAACCTGATCCGCCGAAGTCACGCTCCCAGCCGCTGGAAATCGTCGCAGATCCACCTGCATCCCCGAGATGAGCTGGTGCAGCACCTTGGCCATCAACGCGCGATCGCCATCGGACGACTGCGCAAGCAGTGTCAGGCAGTCTCCGAGCACGGAAAGCAGCGTCCGTTCACTCGATGGAAGCGAGCTCACAGCTCCGTCGGACAGTGCGCTTGTCAGCGAGCGATGAAGCTGATCCGTCGCGGCTCGATCGCCCGCACAGGCCCGATCCAGCTCGGTCAGCAGATCAAGCCGCACGGACGCAGGCAGCAGGTCGGTATCCGCAATCGTGTCCGCCGCACGCGCCAGCAGATAAGACAGCCCAATCTGAGCGGCCACTGCCTCGGGAAGCACACGGACACTGAAGTAGAAAGAACGAGAGACGCGCTCAAGCAGCGCGGTAAGGGAAGGCGAAAGCACGATGGAAACAGTGCGTTACTTGGGGGCGCCAGGAGTCGGCGTCGCAGCCACGGGAGGACGCTGACCCATTGCCTTGAGAGCCGCCGCTTCAGCCAGTGCAGCCTGGCGCTCGTTTTCTTCGGCGGGACCAATGTGCTCTTTGTTCGTGTCGTCGAGCATCTTGTGATAGACGAGCAGACCGTCCGTCGACGTAAAGCCCTTCGGGCTCGACTGATTGAACACGCCTTCGAACACATACTGCTTGCCGATCGTCAGCTTCGGCTCGCGACCACGGAAGCCGCGATATTCGGCGATCAGCAGGCCCTTTTCCTTCGAGCCATTCAGCTCGTCCGATGCGTACATGTGCGGCTCTTCGCACTGCTTGCACTGCTGGCCCTTCGGACAGACCGGGCACTTGTAGACCTCGAGCAGATACGCCTTCACCTTCACCTTCTGCCCGATGTACTTGTTCTTCGTGTCGCTGTAGCGCTTAAACTCTTTGCGCAGTCCGTAGATCGACACCGTTCCGTCGGGATACTCACGCGGAGTGCTCGGCTCTGCGAACGACGGCGGCGGCGGCAGGTTCAGCTTCACACCGGGAAGCAGCGTCGCACCGACTCCTGTGTTGTCGAGCAGCCCAGCCAGACCTTTGTCACAGCCAGGCACGAGCGATCCCAGCAGAAGAAGCAGCGACAGCCACTTCACTCGACGGAGGAGCCCATGCTTTTGACCAGTTGGTTGGACGAGCCCCAGGCGGACGCGACCTTTCACGGATGCCAAGTTCATCTTCTGCCATTCCTCTTCTGCCGACTGGGCAGAGCGCCAAAAACGACCACCGTTTTGCTGTTTCGCAAAAAACAGTGCGTACGCAATAGGTTTATTTATACCGCTCGCAATAACAAGCAGGATGCTGATTCGTTACCATGTCAGCCTCTGCGTCGCAACCTTCACGACCGACGGCTTGGCAACACAGAACGTACGCACAATCAAACCTTACGGCATCAGCGCAGGACCAAGCAGCCTGGGCCCAATCACCGACCAGTCTGCCGCTTGCGCCCGAAGCAAGCCCGCAGCTCGCAGCTGGTCCGCAGTCTTTTCGTCGCAGAGCACTTGCCGAAGCGCTCCAAGCAGCGACGAAGCCTCGCCCGGTTTTGTCAGAAGTCCTGCCGACTGAAGCTGCTCCGCCACTCCACCCACGCTCGAGGCAACCACTGGACAGCCCGCCGCCAGCGCTTCCCACAGCACCACGGGCGCCCCTTCGGTTCGACCATCCGCAAGCTGTAGCGACGGCAAGACCAGCGCATCCGAAGCCCACAGCAGCGTCTGCTTTTCCGTCCCGCTCACCGCACCCACGAAGCGCACCGGCAGTCCCAGACGCTCAGACTCGTGCTGAAGCGAAGCCCGCTCGGGACCGTCCCCAGCCACGATCAGCTCAACGGGAACTTCCATCGCAAGCTGCGCCATCGCAGCCAACAGCACCGACACGCCTTTGACCGGAACCAGTCGGCCCAAAAACAGCACTCGCTTGCGGGAGCCACCGACCTGTCGCCGCGCCAAGAGCCGCTGCGAATCCGTCGCTGAAAATGCTGCCACATCGATTCCCATCGGCACCACTTCACCCGGCGCACCGTCGATTTGCAGATGGGACGCGCTGTAGATCAGCCGCGTCTTTGCCGACAGCCAGCGCACCAGCGACTGCGCATGAACGCGCCGCAGCAAGTGAATGTCCGACGAGTGCGCAATCGCCACATGTGGCCGCTTCCCCTGACACAGCGTCGCCAGCATCCCACACGGAGCCAGCCAGTGCGAGATCAGCACGTCGCTGTCAGCCAGCCGCCGCGCACACTGTGCCAGCAGCGCACCGGAAAACCGTCCCACCCGAAGCAGCGTCGAAAGCGGCTCTCGCAAAAGACCGCTCGACAGCACATCCGGCGCACCGCCATGAAAAAACAGCGACGACGACAGCCGATGAACCTCGATCCCGTCGAGAAGCTCGTGCGGCTCGGCCACACCGTCGCCCGCACAGATCACCGTGACCCGATGTCCGCACCGTCGCAGATACAGGTTCAGTCCATGGACAAAGCCGCCCGCCGAGTCGCCCGAAAAGCGCGGGTACGATGTCGTCACTACTCCGACGTGCACGGGTTCTCCGCCCGTTCGTCTCGCCGTCGCATCCGAGCCCACAGCCGCCACGGCAGCGCCCGCAGCGCCACAAACAGCACCGGATAGATCGCCGTCCGCAGCGAAATCCCCGATCGCCACGCGCTGCCATAAATCGTGCGAACCGGGACATCCAGCACGCGCGCTCCACCGACCCACAGTCGCGCCAGCAGGTCATTCGGATAGCCGTAGCGCGGAAACAGCCCGTCGAGATCAATCGCGTGCAGCGTCCGATTCGTCACCGCCGTAAACCCACACTGCGAGTCAAACATGCGCGGATAGCCCGCCGTCAGCCTCGTCAGCAGCGACAGCGCAATGTTTCCAACGAGCCGCAGCCTCGGCATCGTCTGCCACACTTCTTGATACGCGAAGCGATTGCCTTTGACGTAGTCGGCCTGACCCTCGACGATCGGCGCAAGCAGCTTCGGAAGATCCGCAGGATCCATCTGCCCGTCGCCCGCCATCACCACCGCGACATCACTGTCTAGATCCATCGCACGACGATAGCCCGTCGCCACTGCAGCCCCGACACCTTGGTTGTGAAAGTGACGAAGCACCTCGACGCCAGGACGCGCATGCTCCGCAGCCACCGACGAGGTCATGTCCACACTGCCATCATCGACGACCAAGATGTGATCCACGTAGTCCGGTATCGTCGCCAGCGTGCTGGGCAGGTTGTCTGCTTCGTTATAGGCCGGGACGACCACCGCGACCCGGAGCCCTTTGTACATGTCTCATTGTCCCGTGCCACCGTCGAAGGTGGCGGCTAGTCATGTTGCTTGGCTGGTTCTTATGTTTCGCTATGAAGCGCGCTACTTGTCGACGACTGAGATCTTGCCGTCGATGATCTCTTTGCGCAGCGACTCAACTCGGTCACGCACAGACGGAGGAATCATGCCGCGCGCAGGCTCGTCGTACGCATAGTCGACACCACCTTCGCGCAGACCGAAGACCTTCACACCGGGTTCAAAGCGTCCGTCGCGCAGCGAAGAAATCACGTCGAAGACGCTGACCTCTACACGCTTGACCATCGACGTCATCACGACGCCCGGTGCTTCGTCCCACTGATCGCTATCGACGCCAATCGCGCGTCGTCCCGTCTCGCGAGCCGCTTCAAAGACCCCAAGTCCCGTCGAGCCCGCCGCATGAAAGACCACGTCCGCACCGGCTTGATACTGCGCCATGGCCAGCTCTTTGCCGCGCGCTGGATTTTTGAACGCATCCGCGCTCGTTCCGGCATATCCGACGAGAACTTTGCACGCAGGACACACCGAAAGCGCACCTTGGCGAAACCCAGCCTCGAACTTGTGAATCAGCGGAATGTCCATGCCACCGACGAAGCCAAGCGTCTGATGAGATGACTGAAGCGCAGCCACTGCACCGACGAGAAAGCTTCCTTCTTCTTCTCGAAACTTCAGCGCCACCATGTTCTTCGGCGGAACCACAAAGCCGTTCGCATCAAACTTCGCGTAGTCAACGCAGGCAAAGTGCCGCTCGGGATAGTCGCGCGCAATCTGGAGCATGTCGTCGGAAAACACGAAGCCGACACCCAAGATCAGGTCAAAGCCTCGTGCCGCCAGCAGTCGCAGTCCCGACTCACGATCCGCACCGTCGCCTGGCTCGACAAACTCCGCTGAAATCCCCAGCTGTTGGACCGCCAGATCGACGCCACGAAACGCCGCATCGTTGAACGACTTGTCACCTCGGCCACCGACGTCAAAGACCAGACCGACCCGCAGGGTCTTCGCGCCCCGTTGGGTGGTGTTCGACACATCGGCACGCAGCGGCCACAAAAGCAGTCCATTTACCGCGACCAGCATCAGCGTCACAACGAGCAGCACGTTTCGCGAAGCGGCTTTCACGCCGGAACCTATACCACATGTGGTAAGGCTGCCCGAGCGAGGTCATGTGCCGATGCAAACCACGATCACCGAGAGTCAGTTTTACTTTGGCCTGCTCATCTCGTTTTGGGTGATGGCAGCATTCACCGTCGTAAACCTACTGTTTCGCGTCGCACCGTACGGTCGCTATCAAAACCAGAGCAAAGGCTGGGGCCCCGAGATCAGCGCCACCGTCGGCTGGATCGTGATGGAAGCGCCCGCCTCTGTCGCACCGCTCGCGCTGTTTTTCTGTAGTTCTCGACGAGACACCGTCTTGTTCGTCTTTGCCCTGATCTGGCAAGTGCACTACTTCCATCGCGCCTTCATCTTCCCGTTCCGTCGTCGCGGTGGAGGCCAAATGCCGCTCGTCATCGCGCTCCTCGCCGTCGTCTTCAACCTGGGCAACGCCTACCTAAACTGGCGTTTTCTCACGGAGCTTGGCCCGCGCTACGACGTAAGCTGGCTCTGCGATCCGCGCTTTGTCGTCGGAACCGCCATCTTCTTCCTGGGTTTTGGCATCAACCAGCACGCCGACTGGATCTTGTTCAACCTGCGCAAGCCCGGCGAGACCGGCTACAAAATTCCCTACGGCGGCATGTATCGCTTCATCTCGTGTCCCAACTACTTCGGCGAGCTGGTCGAGTGGACGGGCTGGGCCATCTTGACGTGGTCGCTCGGAGGGCTCACCTTCGCGCTGTGGACCGCAGCCAACTTGGTGCCACGTGCCGTCTCTCATCATCGCGACTACCACAAGCGCTTTCCCGAATATCCCAGCGAGCGCCGCGCCGTCATCCCGTTTCTGCTCTAGCTTCGACGAGCCGTTCAGCCGACTTCCGCGCCGATCTCGCCCACTGCCGCCCGTTTCCTGAACATCGATCCATCCTGCCGACCGATTGCACGCTCGCTTCCATCGCAGCGGATCGCACGACCGTCGCGGACTTGGGCATCGCCGCACGCTTCTTCATCGCAACCGAAGGAAACCCATGACCCTACATCGCCAGCCGATCTCGATCGCTCTGAGTGGCGGTCTGTGGCTGCTCACTGGGCTGCTGTATCGCAAGCTTCCCGATCCCATCCCGACGCACTTCAACCTGGCCGGGCAAGCCGACGGCTTTGCACCCAAGCCCTGGGGCGTGCTGATCTTTCCGATCATGACGACGGTGGTGCTGCTCGTGTTTGCGCTGATCCCAACGCCGCCCCAGTCCGATCCGCAGGACGAACGACCGCAGATCTTGTCTCGACTGTCCGCCGCAGTGGTGATGATGCTGGTGGCCGTCAGCGTCGCGGTGTATCTGGTTGCGCTCGGTCAGCCAGTGCCGATGAGCAAGCTCATCCCTTCGCTGCTGGGACTTCTGCTGATCGCAATCGGAAATGTGCTGGGAACGGTAAGCCGCAATCGCTGGGTCGGAATCCGTACGCCGTGGACGCTGAACGACCCAGAAAACTGGCGCAAGACACATCGCTTGGGCAGCAAGGTGTTTGTCTCAGTGGGAGGATTTCTAACGGTGGCGGCGTGGATGGGAGCAAGCTGGCTGCTGCTCCCTGCGGTGGTGACGGTGGCAGGAGTGCCGGTGGCCTATTCGTACTGGCTCACGCGGCACAAGACGATCGAGTAGCTCGCGCCGGCAAGACTGCCGACGGACGAGCGACTATTCCTCTTCCTCTTCGTCCTCGTCCTGCTTGCGGCGCTGCTTCTTGCCCTTCTTCTTGAGGACATCGCCCAGCTTCGCACCCAGCTCGCCCGAGCCGAAGCCCTGCGCTGCCGAGACTGCCGCTGCACGATTCGCCGCCTTGATCGACAGGCCGATCTTGCGCTCTTGCGGATCGAGCGAGATGACCTCGACGTTCACATCCTGACCGGGCTTGAGCACCGAGCGAGGATCCTCGACGCGATCGTCAGAGATCTCCGAGACGTGAACCAGGCCTTCGACGCCCTTGTCCAGCTCAACGAAGGCACCAAAGTCGAGCACCTTCTGCACCTTGGCGGGGACGATGCTGCCGACCTTGAACTTGTCCGGGATGATCGCCCACGGATCCGCATTGAGCTGCTTGATTCCGAGCGAGATCTTCGGCTTTTCGCCGTCGGTGGTGTCGATGTTGATGACCACCGCTTCGACTTCGTCACCCTTGTTGAACATCTCCGACGGGTGCTTGATGCGCTGGGTCCAGCTCATATCCGAGATGTGGACCAGACCGTCGATGCCTTCTTCGATCTCAACGAAGATACCGAAGTCAGCGATGTTGCGAACGCGACCCTTGACGCTCGTGCCCGGCGGGTACTTCGCAGCAAGCTGCTCGTACGGGTTCGGCTCAAGCTGCTTCATACCGAGCGAGATGCGGTTGTTCTTGGCATCGATATCGAGAACGACTGCCTCGACCGTGTCGCCAACCACAACCACCTTCGACGGGTGCTTGACGCGACGCGTCCAAGACATCTCGCTGATGTGAACCAGGCCTTCGATGCCTTCTTCCAGCTCGATGAACGCGCCGTAGTCCTTGAGAGAGACAACCTTGCCCTTGACGACGGTACCGGGCGTATAGCGCTCGGCGGCGTGGCTCCAAGGATCGTCGGTGATCTGCTTCAGACCGAGGCTTACTCGCTCGGTGTCCGCATTGTACTTGAGGACCTTCACACGGACGTGATCGCCAACTTGGAACAGCTCGGACGGGTGATTGACCCGGCCCCAGCTCATGTCGGTGATGTGCAGCAGGCCGTCGATGCCGCCGAGGTCGATGAACGCGCCGTACTCGGTCAGGTTCTTGACGATGCCTTCGACCGTCTGGCCTTCGGTGAGCTTCTCGAGCGTCTGCTCTTTCAGCTCTGCGCGCTCCTTTTCGAGGAGAACGCGACGCGACAGCACAATGTTGCCGCGCTTTTTGTTGAACTTGATGACCTTGAACTTGAACTGCTTGCCAATGAAGGAGTCCAGGTTGCGAACCGGTCGCAGATCAACTTGCGAGCCCGGAAGGAACGCCTTCACACCACCGCGAATGCCGACCGCGAGGCCGCCCTTCACGCGCTGCGAAATCACGCCTTCGATCAGCTCGTCACGCTCGCACGCTGCCGAGATCTCGTCCCACACCTTGAGACGATCTGCTTTCTCCTTCGAGAGAACACACAGACCGTTCTCGTTTTCGCGGCTCTCGAGGTAGACGTCGATCTCGTCGCCCTCTTTGAGGAGAACCTGGCCATCCGGGCCCAAGAACTCAGCAAGCGCCACCTGGCCTTCTGACTTGTCTCCGATGTCAACAATGACGTGGTCTTTGTTGATCTGGATGACTCGCCCACGGACGATCTCGCCCTCTTTTACGTCTCCGTGTTTGAGGCTCTCCTCAAACATGGCGGCGAACGAGTCGCCCATCTGTGGCCCTGCGGAAGTTCCCTGAAGTCCGGACATGCGTTTATCGAATCTCCCTTCGTTCCTCACTCGGCAGCCGACTGTGAGGATTGTCTACGTAAGCACGAACCACAGTCCGCCTAGGAGGAGCATGCATGCGCGTCACTCGATTTACACGAGGCATTTCGACTGAGGCAAAAGAGCAAGTCGCGAGGCTGATGAGAACAGGGTACAGCACTGACGTAGGAGCGAAACTTATGCTGCCACATGATAGGCCGTCAAGAGAATTTCCATGACAAAATCACAAAAACTGCAAAGGCTTGGTTAGGCCGCAATGAAGCGGTCTTTCGCGCAATCGAAGCTGCGGATCAGCGTCGAGCGGATCGTAATTCGGACTTCTCTTTGCTGATTTTTCTGCGGACGCCCGCGCCGCGCGGTGTCTGTCTATTGATTGGCGCTGTTGCGCTGTAGCGGATCAGCACACAGCGGCTTCTGCGGCTAACCGAGTTCGGGTTGGCCCGCGTTTGGTGGCTAGAAATCGCTACCGCCATCCCGTAGCATGAGAATTTACGATGGAGTCTCCTCATCGCCAGCAGGATGACGGTACCGAGGTGCGTGATGGTCAAGTCGCGACCCCGACCGCAGCGATCGCCGATCTGATTCCCGAGTTGCTCAGTGCAATCGGTGACGGCGCGGTGGTGTTATCGGCCCCGAGCGAACGCGCGCTGTGGGCCAACGAGCAAGCCAGCGAGCTGCTCGGACTCGATCCATCCTTGCTGCTTCGCGCGACGTTTGCGGATGTCGTTGCGCAGCTTGCGAAGCGGCTGACCGCAGAAACGCAGTCTCAAGCGACGGCGATCCTCTCGCTGCCCAGCGATCCCAGCGAGCCAACACAAGGACGGCTGGTGTTCCAAATCCAAGGCGAGCCGACCGAGCGAGCCATCGACTGGAGCATTCGCAAGCTGACGGCTCCAAGCGATCGCTGGCTGCTGCTGCTACGCAACGTCACGGCGCTGTGGGCAAGCGAGCGGGCACATCAGCGAACCAACTCCGTGCTGCACAACGTGGTGGATGAGCAGCAACACCTATTACAGATGATCCGCCAGCTTGGAACACCCGTTCTACCGATCTATCGGCGGATCGTGGTGTTGCCGCTGGTCGGTCACGTCGACAGCAGCCGCGCCGAGCATGTCATGGATGCCGTACTGGCCGCGATCGTTCGCTATCAAGCGGCGGTGGTGCTGATCGATATCACTGGCGTGACGGTGGTCGATACGGCGGTTGCGAACTCGCTGATTCAGACGGTGCGAGCCGCCGACATGATCGGTGCGCTGAGCATCTTGGTGGGCATCTCTGCCGAGGTGGCGCGCTCGATGGTTCATCTGGGCGTCGGACTCGATCGAGTCGTGACCCAGCGCGATCTGCAAGCGGGCATCGCGTACGCGCTCAAGCACACGGGCCACGCGATCGTGCGCGTCCGGGAAGAGATCGACTGGATTGCCAACTTCATCGGCGGTGAGACGGTGACAGAAGCCGAGTCGTCCGCAGCATCCCAGACATCTGCGACCGAAGAAGCGATCGAGACGGAATCAGAGCCCTCTGCTGAGCCGGACTTGCTCGCGCCGAGCACTACACAAGAGGTGCCACTCTAGTCCGCAGGGACCCGTGGATTGTGAGCGCGATACCTGCAATTTGCGCACCCTAGACACCCAAACCGTGTAGGATGAAGGTCATTCTTCCGAGCGAATGCGCTCGGTGTGAGTGCCATTGGCCGAGGAACTTGATGCCTGCGACGCCCAACGCAGATTCCGAGCAAAGCACGCGTAGTGCTAGCTCGATCTCAAGGGTGCTCAAAGCTTCTCCGCGAGCGGGAGCATCGGGCAGCAGAGAGATCGAACCGCGAATCGCCGACCTAGCCCGATCGCCCAAAGTGGCGGTGCGCGATGTCATTTCGGGCTCGATCTCGGCGCTTGTGACGATCAGCTATAGCTTGTCGTTTGCCGCGATGATCTTTTCGGGTCCGCTCAAAGGAAACCTGGAAGACGGCGTGCGCATGTCGCTGATGAGCGCCGGCCTTACGCTGATCCTGGTTGCGCTCACGAGCCCCTTCTTCTTTGCGATCGCGGGTCCAGACTCACGCTCGGCAGCCGTTCAAGCGGCGATGGCGATGATGCTGACCGAAAAGATCGCCGACAAAGATCCGTCGCCACACATCGTGTTTGCGCTGGCGCTGTCGACGGCAGTAACCGGCGTTGCGCTCTACGTGCTCGGCAAGCTCAAGATGGGGCGCTGGGTTCGTTACATTCCCTATCCCGTCGTCGGAGGCTTCCTGGTTTCCACCGGCTGGGTTCTTGCCGTCGGTGGCATGCGCGTCATGGTGCCGCCAGATGTGCAGGTCAACTTCGATCTGTTGCCGCAGCTTCTTCAGCGAGGAGCGCTCGGGCAGACGCTGTTTGGCATTGGCTTTGCCGCGACGATGTTCTTTGTGCTGGGACGCGCCCAGCAGTACTTCGCACTTCCAGCACTTCTCGTCGGTGGAACACTGCTGACGCACGTCATCATTGCGATCGATCCAGACCTAAGCATCGCCAAAGCCCAGGAAAGCGGCTGGCTGCTGCGCGTGTCGGACAACCTGAACGTCAGCATGCCATTTATCCCGTTTGCGACGGGAGCCATGGAGTGGCCAGCCGTTCGGAACTTTGTCTTCGAGGTCATTACGCTCATTTCCGTCACCGCGATTGCGGTGCTCGTGACGGCAGCGGCGATCGAAGTGGCAACCAAGCGCGACGCGGATCTTGATCAAGAGCTAAAAGGTCACGGCATCGCCAACATCGTGTCGGGTCTGTGCGGAGGCATCGTCGGCAGCAACGCGGTGGCTCGCAGCATGCTAAACCTGCAAGCAGGCGCAGCGACGAGACTTTCGGGTGTAATCGCCGGAACCTTGTGCCTGTTTGTGCTGTTCATCAGTCCCAAGCTGGCGAGTCTGCTATCGCGACCTGTCCTCGGGGCGACGCTGGTTTATCTGGGCCTGCGGCTGTTGCAAGAGTGGCTGTTCAAAGCGTACTGGAAGCTCCAGCGCACCGACTACATGCTGGTGGTGCTGATGCTGGTGCTGATCATCGTCACCGGCATCTTCGTCGTCGGACTCTTCGTCGGAGCCTTGGCGAGCTGTCTCATCTTCGCCGTCAACTACAGCCGCGTTTCCGTCGTCAAGAACTCGTTCACACTCGATGAATACGGCAGCAAGGTCCAGCGCTCCGCCGAAGAAAATCAGGTCTTACGCATTCGTGGTCGTCAGTACTGGGTGCTGCGACTGCGCGGCTATCTGTTCTTCGGCTCGATCGTCGGTCTGGTCGCGGACATCCGACAGCGAATCCGTCGCTCGTATGCGCAAGATCCGCAGCCGCTCAAGGCCGTGGTCGTCGATTTTCGCTATGTAAACGGGATGGACTCATCGACGGCACTGACGCTGGTGAAGCTACGGCAAACGATCGAAGACCGACGGATGCAGCTGATTTTCACCTCGCTCAATGCCGAAATGGAGCGCGCGCTCCGTCGAGAACACTGCATTCGTGACGACGATGTGTGCGTGGTGTTTGACGATCTCGATGCAGCGCTGGAGTGGTGTGAGCAGCGCGCCGTCGTCAACGAGCCGAGCCTGTCGCGCGTCGATATGCCGTTTGTGCAGCGACTCGCGAAAGAGTTTGGCAGCCTCGATCTCGCGGTGCGCTTTATGGACTACGTGCAGCGCATCGAGCTAAAAAAAGGCGAGTATCTGTTCCGTCAGGGCGATGCCTCGGGCGCAACCTACGTCGTCGAGTCCGGTCGCGTCAGCATCGTGCTGGAACGTCCCGACGGAGCACCGCTGCTTTTGCGATCGGTGACCAGCAACACCACACTCGGTGAAATGGGCCTTTACCGTCAGAGCATTCGCTCTGCTTCCGTCGTTGCCGACGCACCGTCTACCGTTCACAAGCTCGAGCGCTCGGCACTCGATCGAATGGAAACGGAAGCACCTCGCGTCGCAGCAGCCTTTCACACCTTCGTCATTCGGACGCTCGCCGATCGCTTGCACGTCGCCGACAAAGCCATCTCTGCCCTCGAGCGCTGATCGCATTGGCAGTCTGGCCCCACCCCGCACCGTTGCGCACCGCAGCGATCGAGTCGATGGGCTCTCAACCGACTGGTTCACGACCACTTTGATTGACGCGGCGATTCGGCTGTAGCAACCTTCGCAGACCGTGACAGCGAAAGCTTGCGCCTGGCACCTACGTTTGGGAAGGACAGCTCTCCTTGGTTTGGGAGCCACACTTCTCCTGTCTTCGATCGGCTGCTCCGAGCGACAACCGCTCGCGCCGGGCTGCCGTCCATGGTCTGGCTCTGATACCGACACGGAGCCACCGTCGCACTGCTTGTTTTTCCCTGGCAGCATCGCCATGGATCCACTCGGAGACGTGCTGTACGCGACCAATACAAACGCCGACCTGAGCTTCGGTGGTTCGACGGTGGTCGCGGTGGACATCCTTCGACATGCTCGCGCTGTCGAGTGCTTCCGTCGCTTCGGTAGCGATGCCGGTGTCGTCGGAGACAGCTTCTGTGGTCAGGTCTCGTGTGCAGACTCTGGCGCGGCACTGGGCGTCAGTGCAACGCTTGAAGAAACCGAGGGCAAAGAAGCGGGCCAGCGCGTCGCCGACTACGATCGCTGCTATTGCCAGCGCGACATCGACGATCCGTCCGTCGTAAGCTGCGAGTCGCAGCGCTTTGTGATGGCCGATCAGACGGTCAAGATCGGCTTCTTCCCCGGAGAGCTACAGCTTCTCGCCGAAGATCCGCCCAACTGGCTGGCCCTTCCTGAGCGCGCCGCTCTTCGTCGAGGACTGCTCATCGCGGTACGAGGAGATCCCTCGATCACCTTGGTGGAATCCGCGCGGCCTCTCCGTCGGGGCAGGTCCGGCGGCGAATCGCCAGAGCTTCGCCTAAGCTGCGATACAACCAATCGACTCAGCGACGCAGATGTTGCTGCACCGCTGGCCGCGCATCCAGCCGGAACCCGCTATGCGCTGTCGCAGTGCAGCGGTTCCAATCGAGTCAACCGAACGCCCGACGACGTATGGGTCAATCCCGACGATGAATCGCAAGGCACGCGGCCTCGGTTCGAGCTGCCCGCCGAGCCCATGAGCATCTACGTCGATCGAGGCTGCATCGAGCCAGGCTTCCGGCACGATCGCGGAACCTTTTTGTCGGATCGCAACCAAAACCCGACGGGCAAGCCTCCTTGTTACAAGGTGGAAGGCGCAGCGGTTCGGACGGGAACGTACTACCAATACCTGGTTTCGAGTCACTTACCGACGGGACAAGCCTCTGCGTTCGATCTGGGCAAGAGCCCGACCGATCTGCAAGCGCCGGTTCTTTCCGACGTGAGCGGATCGCTTGTCTCGACCACCGACGGACGAACTGGAGCGTTTGCGGTGGCGCCACGCAAGCTGGGCGACCTCACGCAGTCGTGGTTCGTGACCTCGAAGCTGACCAGCACTCTGTCGACGTTCCGACTCGGCGTGGGCGCAAAGATTGTGCCTGGACTGCTCTTTGGCGTGTCCAGCCAGTTCACCAACGCGACGCAGGATGTGCGCTCGATCGTCTTTGAGCCAAGTGGCGATCGCGCCTATCTGGCCCTGTTCCAGCCCCCCGCGCTGGCGGTGATGGACACGAGACTACGCGGCGGTGGCAGCAACATTCCGGTCAATCAGGTCACGTCGGTGGTGAACTTGTGCGCAGGTCCATCTCGCCAAGTCATCGCCAAGGTACCGCGTTACAGCATGGGTCAAGTCGTCATGACGACGAGAATCTTTGTAACGTGCTATCTGTCCGGCCAAG
Organism: uncultured Myxococcales bacterium; assembly: GCA_937868485.1. Taxonomy (GTDB): domain Bacteria; phylum Myxococcota_A; class Polyangia; order Palsa-1104; family JAEUJZ01; genus JAEUKA01. The sequence continues at coordinate 37,395 of CALMML010000160.1, forward strand.
TCGCTGAAGTCGATCCCGATACCGGAGAGCTGGTGGGAACGCTACAAGCCGGTCGCGGACCGCTCAGCATTGCGCTGAACTTCGGGACGGACGAAACAGCGACGGCGCTTGGCTATCCGGGCGCAGTGGACCCTTGTGCTGATCCGCTTCGCTCGAACAGCGACGCGGCCAAGCTGGGCGTAACCTGTCCAGGCACGGGCAACGACATTCGGCCTCGACCGCTGGGTCCAGGCCAGTCGCAGCTTCCGCCTCGGGCTTACGTCAGCAACTACCTCGATAACACCATCTCGGTACTGGATCTGGACCCACGCAGCCCGAGCTATCGGCGCATGGTGGCCCGGATCGGATTACCGTCTCCCAAGCAGGTGCAATAGCTGTGCGTCCTCTGTCTTGCTCTTTGGTATCGACGCGGCTCGCCTGGGGTGTCGTCCTCGGGCTGCTTGCCTCGGCGAGTTGCAACACCCAGACCATCACAACCCCGACGAGATCGCTCGATCGTCCCAGTGATCTTGACCTGTTTTGCGTCGAGTTCGAGACGAAAGAAGGCGGCTGCATTCCTTCGGGCGATCCGACGAGCGATCCGCAGGCCTATCTCGATGCGTACTGCGGAGCGACGGAGTGGCGAAACTACACGCCCGTGGCGACGGTTCTCCCGCGTTCAGCATGCGAAGAAGGCAAGCGGCGTGTTCGTCGTGATGACTATTATCAAAAGGTTCGTCAGGCAGCGACGCTGCTCGGACGCGATCCGAACACACCCTGCTGCGCTGCCGATGATACCGCCTGCACAGCCGTCGCTCCGACGTGCATGTATCGCACCGAGCTAGCGCTCGTTTCGAATACGGTTCGCGGGGAAATTTCCGTCGCGGACACCTCTCTGCAAGCGCCTGGACTATCGACCTACGGACGACTGGCCAGCCTCCATGGCGGAAAGCCTGGCTTTGGCTTCTTGCCAGCGGGAAGCCTGCCTCTCCACGTTCGCGCGACGGTTCCAGTTCCGCCGGGAGAAGCGCCGACGACGCTCGACGGTCAGTTTGCGTGGGCCGTCACCAGCAATGCCGGATCGTGCGATCTATCGGTCGTACGACTTCAGCCCGTCGCCAACTTGGTTGCGCGTGCGCCCGCGTGCGATGACAGCGGTCAGACTTGTTCGACACGCGACTGCGACGGTGAGTCATGCCCCAAGAGCGTTCAGCCATGGATTCCGTCGGGCGCCGATAAGAAATACGTCGCTGCTCGTCCCGGCTGGATCGAGATTGCGCCATGGTCGCGTGCCAATCAGCGTCGCGTCGTCGTTGCATTCCCAACGTGTGGAGTGGTTGCCGTCGTCGATGCCACCGATGGAGCCAGCGCCGGTCGCATCTGGGAAGCCATCGCGTTTGATCAAAAAGATGCCCGCAACGCGCCCAAGGTCCTGACGGCAAGTGAAATCGAACAGCTCAAGTGTCCGTCGGACTGTGGTGGAGACACTTCTCCGCTTCCTCCCGACGCGATGGACATTCCGCCAAGCGGAGCGATGAAGTCGGCCAGCTATCCAGCGTCGGTGGCCATCGATACCTACGGGTCTCGCCTGCTGATCAGCGATGCGGTTGGGTCCACCGTCACCGTCGTCGACTTTGACAACACAAAAGCAGACGGTGCGCACCTGCTGACTTCGGTTCGACGGGTTGCACTCGACTTCGAGGTTCGCAACGACGGACGCAGCGCCCAGCTTGGGCTGGATGCCATCCGTGTCACACCACGAACACCCGCCGGACAGTTTGCTTATGTCGTCGCCAAAGACAGCAGCGTGCGGGTCATCGACCTCGATCGCGAAGTGGAATGTGAGACCAATCCCGACGCGCGCTACCTGCTCAGCCAAGCCGGTGCGTCGCTGCGCGTGCTGCCAGATGACCTGATTGAGTCGAACCTGCGTCGCCTGTCGTGTCTGCCCGTCGATAAGACCAAGACGCCACGATCACCGCTGGCGACGGGACCGGGAATCTGGCTGCCCAACGCCAGCTTGCCGCGCGATGTCGGTCTCACCCACGTCGACACCATTCCTTGCACATCGTCCAATCCCAATGACTGTGCATTTTCGGCCAATCCCGACGAGTCTTCCTACGTTCCAGCCAGTGCTGCGCTGTGGGTTGGCGACTTCGCGTGGATCTTGGGTGGTGGAGGCTCAGTACTCGGTGTTCAGATCGCGGATCTGTGTCCGAGCCCGTCGTATCGCGCCTGCTTCCCCGAGTTTGCAGCGCTGCGTCGCTTGTCGCTCCTGCATACGCGCTCGCAAGCCCTGTCGAATCCCGAGCAGCTCGGCCTGCCCTCGCACCCGCAAGCGCTGACGGTGGGTCCACAGGATCGATTGGGTAACTCGCGACGCGTACTGTCTCGCTTCGATGAGCGATCGGATACCGGACCGAACGGCCCGCGTCCCGACAGCGACACATCAGGACTGCCGATCATCACGACGAGACTGGGTGGATCTCTCGTCAGCTATTACACAACGATCTCTGAAGCTGCGAGCAATCAGACACGACGCCGGCTGCTTCTACCGATGATGACGCCGTATTACTACCTGCCCGTTGATCCCGTCTGCGACGTAGCGATTGCAGAGCAAGCGCTGACGCTGACGAGCCCGGATCAGAACATTCCGGCAGAGCCGACGCGCCGACCCGTGACAACGATGCACTTTACCGATCCGGCGGCGACTTCTTCGGAGTCATGGACGCTCGGATGGGAAGCGGTGCTCAACGGACTGGGACGCTCGTCGGGACTCCTACAGTCGGACGGAACGCTCATCGATCTGAATGGTCTTTACTGCAACCGTGGCGTCGAGCCCGGTGACAAGCTGTGGCTCACTGGCTGCTACAGCAACTCCGACTGCCCGAGCGGAACCCTCTGTAAACGCGAACAGACGCAGGTCAGCTCTCCCGGCCTGTGCATGACGCGGGACCAAGAGACCCAGTGTCGCGCGCTGTCCGAGCGACTGCTCACCGATAGCAGCAACGACACCGCGTGGGCGGCAAGCTGGCTCCGTCGCTACCTAGTCACCAAAGCAGAGCAGCAGATCACCGCAACACCGCCGCTGGCTGATGTAACCGACCGCTTGACCATCGAAGAGCTCCCCGAGCCGGAGTTCCTGATTGAGCGTCAGAGCTGCACGATGGCTGACCTAGGCAAGGCATGCAGCGATCCGCTGTTCACCCAGCCGGTCAAGCCGAGAACGGGCGCCCCCGGTGTGTCCTGCCGAGTCACAGGCCGCGACAGCATCGGAAAACCCAGCACAAGCTGCATCCGTCAGTGTGAGTTCAACACCGACTGCGGCAGCGGCTTTGTCTGCGCTCACTCGCACTTTGAAGCCGACGAGCGATCGGTGCTGGGACAGCTCCCGGCAGCCCGCTGCGTACGCGCACCGCTCATCACCAAAGGCACTCCGTGGAACGACGGCTCCGGCTGGCGCGCCATGACCCAAGACGAAGCCACATCGGTCAAGATCGCCTGCTTCCCGGACCAGCTCCGCTATGAAGTGCGAGGCGGTGACTCGATGGTGGTGAAGACCGATCGAACGCCGTTTGCGACGCTGGTTCGCCGAGGCTCCGACGGTGTTTGCCAGCGGCCACAGCCTGCCGATAGCACGTTCTTGGCGTCCCGGACGTTGCAGCCACGCATTCGCATCGGTCCGCACAACAGCGTTGCCGACGGAGACATCCAGCGCTGCCCGTCCGTTCAGCAAGGTCTCATCAGCCATCGCATCCCGGCTTCACCCGAAGCGGCGCAAGCGTCGAGCTGCCAGAGCCTGTTCCGCAACGGAGGCACCGTGGTGCTGCCCTACGGTCAGAGCGAGTACCCCATTCACGTCGTCCACGGCCAAGACTTCTATCCGCAGCCGCCCGATCTGAAGACGGAAAAGCAAGGTCCACGACTTGGTCAGCCGCGTGGTGGCTGGCAGTGGGATCCCATCTGCGTCAGCAATCCCATGGATCCACGATGCGGCTCCGACGTAAAACGCACCGCTGGAGATCCCTGGCTAAACCGTGAGTTCGAGCTGTTTTCGATGCTGCCGCTCACGAGCACCACCAACCAGTGCATCCTGACGGGCCAGACCGAAGAAGAATATCCGCTCAACGGCTCAGAACAGCTGAGCTGCTCGGGCTTCTGTCGATTCCCCGGCGATCACACCGAGATTCAGGGCGTCCGGCGCATTCACTACGAGCACGCGCTCGGAAACATGGTGCTGCGTGTTCCGCGACGGCTGGTCAACACCGACCTGCCGTATGACGACCGCGTCAAGATCACCGATAACACCGGCAAGGTCATCGACAACCCTGGCTACAACCCGATCGTGTGGGCGGTTCCGCCCGAAGGCTATGCGGTCGTGTTCTCTGTCGTCGGTGGCAACCAGCCGTTTACCCAGTATGCGCAGACCTCACAGCGCGATGCGTCAAGCGGGCTGCTGGCGCAAGGGCTGCGGGCTGCGGTCAGCGGACTCGACGGAATCGTGTATCTCATCGATGAAGGTCGAAGCGGATCAGCGACGGGTCTGCGCGGTCAGGTGATGCGGCTTGTGGGCAGCATCCTCGATCCGTACTTCCTGTTGCGATAGGCGACGAGGCAAGCTTTGGCAAGCGCACTGTCCACGGGCGATCCGATCCAGCGGCTGATTCGGGAGCTATCGAAGCTGCCTGGAATCGGCCAAAAGACTGCGACGCGGCTGGCATTCTTCGTGCTGCGGGCACCGACAGAGCAAGCCCAGAGCCTGGCGCGCGCGCTCGTCGAGGTCAAAGACAAAATCCGCCTGTGCTCGGTGTGTATGAACCTGACCGAGCACGATCCCTGCGAGATGTGCAGCGATCCAGCCCGCGATGATCGGCTGCTGTGTGTGGTTGCGCATCCTCCCGATCTGCTGTCGATCGAACGAACCAGTAGCTTCCGAGGCCGCTATCACGTCCTGCACGGCGTCCTGGCTCCGCTGCAAGGCATTGGTCCCGATGACCTGCGCGTCCGCGAGCTGATCGCGCGCATCACTCCGCCCTCCCTGGTGGAAGAAGTCATCCTGGCTACCAGCCCGAACGTCGAAGGCGAAGCCACAGCGCTCTACCTGTCCAAGGTGCTCAAGGCCCATGGCATCCGGGTGTCACGCATCGCCTCCGGCCTCCCCATCGGCGGAGATCTTGAGTACGCGGACGGCATTACCATCGCCCGCGCGCTCGAGGTACGCCGGGACATGTAGCCTTAGGTTGGTAATGCTTGCAACCATCTTTAAAGCCTGATAAAAGGTAACTCACTATCTTTGGGCTCTGCTCGTCTGCTCTCGGTGAAACAGACGCTAGGGGTCCCACGCGAGGAGAACCGGTCGCCATGGAAATGTTGTTCGAGGAGGAGCAGCGGAAGATTCAGGCAATCTCCGACCGCCTCCAGCGCGACTCGAACTCGATAGCGGTGCTGGTGATTAACAAAGATGGCCAGGAAATCGCCCGTTCCGGTCAAACAAAAGATCTCGACATTACGTCGCTTTCTTCGCTGTTTGCTGGAAACGTAGCGGCCACCTCGGCCATTGCCAAGCTCATCAAAGAAGAAGAGTTTGGCGGTCAATTCCACGAAGGCACCAAATTTAACGTCAACATCTCCGTAGTCGCAAAGCGGGCAATCCTGGCAGTGCTGTTCGACTCCAACTCGTCGATCGGCCTCGTCCGGCTCCGCGTTCGCCGCGCTTCCGAGGAGATGACCAAAGTCTTCGATGACTTGGTCCACAAAATCCAGCAGCAGCAGAAGGGCGGCGGTGGTAGTCAGGCCCCGAACATCGCGGGCGAGATTACCGACGACGACATTGACAAGCTGTTCGGAGAGTAGCGAGTGCTCCGCAGTGGGTTCCCACCGCTGAACTCCAAGTCGCATATGCGTACTTGTGAGATGGCTGCATCTGGATTCTTCCCATTAAGCGGGAATACCCTGGCATATCCAGATTACGACGCAGCAAAGTTCAGCGGTATTTGCACAGGCAGCCAGGATTCGCAAATAAGCGGGATTCAGGATATACGATGAGCTTTATTAATTACAGCTCACGCGAGATCAACTGCAAGCTGGTCTATTACGGACCGGGACTTTGCGGCAAAACCACAAATCTCCAACATATCTATGATAAAACCAATCCCGATGCCAAAGGAAAGATGATCTCCCTGGCGACGGAGACTGAGCGAACGCTGTTCTTCGACTTTCTACCGCTGTCGCTCGGTGAGATTCGTGGATTCAAGACCCGCTTCCATTTGTATACCGTGCCTGGCCAAGTGTTCTACGAAGCCAGCCGCAAGCTCATCTTGAAGAGCGTCGACGGTGTTGTGTTCGTGGCTGACTCGCAAGAGGCCCGCTTCGAAGCCAACATCGAGTCGCTTGAGGATCTGCGCGGTAACCTGGTCGATGCGGGCTATAATCTCGATAAGCTGCCGTTTGTGATTCAGTACAATAAGCGCGATATGCCCAATGCGATGCCCGTTGATGAGCTACGCCGCGCGCTGAACGAACGGAATGTGCCCGATTTCGAAGCGGTAGCGGTCAAGGGTGAAGGTGTGTTCGAGACGCTCAAGGCTGTCGCCAAGCTGGTGCTCGGCGAGCTCAAGGGTCAGAAAAAAGGGTAGCCATGTCGACGACAACGCCAAGACTTCGCTCCGATCTGCGCAGTGAACCCGTCGAGGACGCGCAGGGTGTGCTCTATTTTGATGTGAGCGACCCAAAGAGTGGCGGGGTCCTGCGTCTGTTCGACTTCGAGTGGCTGCTGGCTCAAAAGTTCGACGGCCAGCGCGGCTTCGATGAGATCGCGCGCGTGGCCGAAAAAGAGCTGAGCCTCACCACGACGAGCGACGACATCAAGGTCTACGCCGAGCGGCTCGGACAGCTGGGTCTGTTTGAAGGCGTCGCATCGCAGCCAGGCAAGCTTCCGGGCTCGCTGATGGCGACGGCTTATCTACAGGCTGCGGGTCTTGCCGCCCGAGTCGATGTGGTTCCGTACACTGGCAAGTCGGCTGCGGCGGCTGTCGAAGCGCCTGCAAAGCCCGTCGAAAAGCCTGTGGCTCCGGTCACTCCGGCAAAGGCGCCAGAGGCAAGGCCGGTCGAAGTCAAGCCGGTCGAGGTCAAGCCGGTCGAGCCCGCTGTCGCGAAGCCCACGCCGCCGGTCACTCCGGTCAAGCCAGTCGAGCCAGCACCGGTCAAGCCAATCGAGCCGCCTGCCGCGATCAAGCCGATCGATCCCGTGCGACGGACGCCCGCTCGCGACGACGACGATCGGATGGGACAGCCGGTTCTGACGCTGCGCCCACCGACGCGAACGACCACCGAGCCAGCGGCAGCCAAGCCCGCCCTGAGCGAGCCGCCGGTCAAGCCGATTCCTCCGATCAAGTCCACGCCGCCCATCGAGACGGTTGCTGCCGCTGCGCAGCCGCCCCGATCGAACCTGCTGGAAGCGCTGGAGTCGCTGCCGCCGCCGGTGGAAGACGCCGAAGTGCCCGCGACGCCCGCCAAGGTGGAGCTGCCTGCGTCGGTGACGGAGTCGCCCAGCTCGCTGCTGGAAGAAGTGATGGCTGCGACCAAGCCCGAGCCGGTGGTCGAGCCCAAGAAAGCGCCGGTGGTTCCGATCGAGGTCGAGCTGCCGCCAAAGCCGGTCGAGACGCCAGCGCCGGTGGAAACAGCAAAGCCCGTCGAAGCGCCAAAGCCTGTCGAAGCGCCAAAGCCTGTCGAAGCGCCAAAGCCCGTCGAAGCGCCAAAGCCCGTCGAAGCGCCAAAGGCTGTGACGAAGCCGGTCGAGCCGCCCAAGGCCGTCGAAG
>CALMML010000161.1 GCA_937868485.1 uncultured Myxococcales bacterium
GGTGATTGCAGCGGTAAACGGCTTTGCGCTCGGTGGTGGAATGGAGCTGGCGATGTCTTGTGACATCTTGCTGGCCTCGGACAACGCACGCTTTGGCCAGCCGGAAGTCAACATCGGTGTGATGCCCGGCTTTGGTGGCAGTCAGCGTCTGCCTCGCCGTGTGCCATTTGGCATCGCTGCTGAGATCCTCTTGTCGGGCGACAACGTGACGGCTGCGGACGCGCTACGCATCGGCTTGGTCAACCGGGTGCTCCCGCTGGCGGACCTTGTGGCTGACGCCAAGAAGCTGGCGCACAAGATGGCGTCACGGGCTCCGGTCGCGGTGGCCAAGACCAAGCAGGCGCTGCACACCTCTCGGCAAGCTTCGCTGGCGGATGGCAACGCCCAAGAGCGTCAGCTGTTTTCAGAGCTGTTTGCCACCGCGGACCAAAAAGAGGGCATGCGCGCCTTTTTGGACAAGCGGCCCCCGTCCTATCAGGGCAAGTAGCCCCTCGGCGCGCTGCGCAAGTCGCAATCGAAGCGCAAGCGCTCGCCTTGCCGTATGCCGCTGTGCGATCCTTGGGGGATCGTGTCGGCCCTTTCGTTTGCCGCTTCCGCTGCCTTTCCTCCCACGGGGCCGCTGCCAGAAGTGACCTCGGCAGAGCTTTCGGCCTTGCGGGCACTTGCAGCGGGCGTTCCCGGTCAGCCCGTCTGGCCTGGCCTGTTTCCGCGCGCTCCGGTCAAGCTGGCGCGACTGCTCCTGGCATCGACGGGGGCTTTTGATCCCGCTGCGCTTGCTGCTGTGGCGCGGTCTGGCTACGGGGACGACCGTCACAAGCAGCCTCGTAGCGAGCGCCGGTATGACGTCCACGATGCCTTTGCCTGTGCGCTGGTTCATCCCGCCATCGATGCCGCTGCCCGTGCCGCGCTGGCGGTAGCGGTCTTGTCCGCACTGCCCACGCGGCGAGGCTGGCGATCCCGTCGCAAGAGCTGGGCGATTGCCCGCTGGGCGGTCCGGTTCGGTTCTCTAGACCCCGCGCGGCTTCCCACGCTGCTTGCCACCAGCCTGACGCAGGGGCCGACCGTGGTCCAAGACCAGTCGCTCGATCCGCATCCGCAAGGCACGCGTGGCGCACTTGACTGCTTTGCTTCGCGCTGGCCTCGCTTCCGGCGCACGCTTGCGCAAGCGCGAAAGGCTGATGCCTGGCTGGACTATCCCGGCATTGCCGACCTTGGGCGCGCGCACTTCTTGGCCTTCCAGAGCGGCTGTCAGGCTCCGTGGGTGGCCTCGGTCTTTGCCGTGATCGAGCATGTGCTTGCGTGTGGAGACGGCGACGCCAAGAACTTGGTCGTCGTGGGGCTGTTTGAAGCGGTCCAGGGCCTGGCCTATCACGCTGGACCGACCGGCGACCGCTACGAGGCCATGCTCGGACCGTCCGCGCGCGCTGCCTGGGCCGACCTCATCGAAGGCTGGACCGGGGAAGGCGTGCGCGATTTGGCTGCGTGGCGCAGAAAGGGCCGCTAGCGACCGCGCCCCAGCAGGCGACACCCCAGCCACACCGCAGCCGCTCCCAGCACCGCAAGCGCTGCCGTTTGGACGACCTGGAGCCGCACAATCCGCTGCTTGAACTCGGCTGTGTCGTTCATGTGTGGAAACGGCACGCCTTCGGGAACCGGAACGCCCAGGAACTTGCACAGCGGCTCCCAGCCCTGTTTGACATCGAAGATGAGCAGCTTGTCTTGTGGGACGACGCGCTTGACCTCTTCGGTGTGCTGATGAAAGCGCGCGATGGCGAAGTCGCGGTCCAAAAACCGCCCTTCAAACATCTGCTGCCACACGATGTGGTTCGCCATCCCCATGACTGCGCCCATTCGCGGCATAAACCGACCGACCCAGCGCATGGGCAGCTTGTGGCTGATGGCGTAGATCGTCTCTAGACAGCTTGCGTACCAGCGGTCCGGGTCACGGACGCTGAGCAGCACCTTGGCATCGGGGAATGCCGCCATCATCTCCTGGTAGTAGCTACAGCCAGGGAAGTCGACCGTCGCCTGATAGCCGTTGAGAAACGTCGCCCAGTCCACCGGCTGCTTCGCCGCTGCGGCCAGCCAGGTCGGCACATGCTCGGGGTGCTCGATGACCTCTGTCATGTGGTAGCACGGCCCAAAGCCAAGCTGTTCCAGTGCGGCCTGTAGCGACTTGGTTCCAGTTCGCCCAAGTCCTGCTCCAATCACCTTCATGAAGTTCTCCTCTTTCCCCACTGTACCGCGCTGCCGCCGATTCGTTCCATTCGGTTTGGGAAGGGTCTTTTGGTTCTTCACGCTGGATGCAAGCGACCCGGCCAGGGTGATTCGCATGTCGAAGTGGGTCGGCAGGCAGCTTGCGCAGGGTCGATTGAATGTCGAAGTGGGTCGGCAGGCAGCTTGCGCAGGGTCGACCGGATGTCGAAGTGGGTCAGTGTGCAGTTTGCGCAGGGTCGACCGGATGTCGAAGTGGGTCAGTGTGCAGTTTGCGCAGGGTCAACCGGATGTCGAAGTGGGTCGACGGGCAGTTTGTGGAGGGTCTTGACGGTGGTCCGGTGGGGCGCTCTGCGGCTGGGTCATCCGGGGTCCGTCTTGTAAGTGGTTCAGACGGTGGCGGTCCGATGGTCACAGCCCTTCATGGTGCGTCCTTGTCGCTGCGCGCGCCTGGCTCTCTGGGCTTCCTCGGGGCATGAGATCGTGATAAGCATGGCGGGGCGGTCTACTTGACCGCCTGATACTTTTCATACCAAGGAACACAACTGCCATGGATCTCCGTCTGACTGACGAGCAACAGATGGCTCAAAAAACGGCGGCTGAGTTTGCCAAGAGCGAGGTGCTCCCTCGTGCTGCCGACATTGATCGTGAACATCGCTTCCCCGCTGAGCTGGTGCACCGGATGGCTGAGCTGGGCTTTATGGGCATCGCAATTCCCGAGCAGTACGGTGGCTCGGGCCTTGACACGGTGTCGTATGTGCTGGTGCTAGAGGAAATCGCGCGTGCATGCGCCTCGACTGCCGTCATCATGAGCGTCAACAACTCGCTCGTGTGTGATCCGCTGCTCAAGTTCGGCACCGAGGAGCAGAAGCAGAAGTGGCTGGCCCCGCTGGCTTCGGGTCAGCTGCTGGGCTGTTTTGCGCTGTCGGAGCCAGATGCTGGCTCGGATGCGGCTGCGCAAAAGACGGTCGCTCGCCAGGACGGCGACGGCTGGGTGATTAACGGCGTCAAGAACTGGATCACCAACGGTCCGAACGCCAACGTCTGCATCCTGCAGTGCATGGCGGACCCGCCGGGCAAGCACATCGGCCACAAGGCCATCACGACCTTCATCCTGCCGATGGATCTGCCGGGTGTGCGCACCGGTCCAGCAGACAAGAAGCTGGGCATTCGTGGCTCGCAGTCCAGCCAGATCTTCCTGGACGATGTGCGCGTAGGCAAAGACCTGCTGCTCGGTGGCGTGGGCACCGGCTTCAAGGTCGCGATGTCTACCCTGGATGGCGGTCGCATCGGCATTGCCTCGCAGGCGCTCGGTATCGCGCGGGCTTCGTTTGAAGACGCGGGCCGCTACGCACTGGATCGCAAGACGTTTGGTCAGCCGATTGCCAACCACCAGGCGATTCAGTGGAAGCTGGCGGACATGGCGACGGAGCTGGATGCGGCTCGGCTGCTGACCCTGCGGGCTGCTTCGCTCAAGGACCGTGGCGTGCGCTTCAGCAAGGAAGCGGCCATGGCCAAGCTGTTTGCCTCTGAGTGTGCCAACCGCGCGGCCAAAGAGTGTGTGCAGATCTTCGGCGGCAACGGCTACGTCGAGGACTACCCTGCGGAGCGCCACTATCGCGATGCCAAGATCACCGAAATCTACGAAGGCACTAGCGAGATCATGCGCATCGTCATCGCGTCTGCTCTACTGAAAGAATAGGACACGCAGTCAAGCAGTCCGAAACCAAGGAGCCACACCATGCAGTCTTTTACCTTCGTTAGAACATCGTCGCAGCAGCAGTCTCTTTCTGCGAAACGTGGACTCGGAGGTGTCCTTGTGTGCTCCTTGGTTCTACTTCTCGGCTGTGATGAGAAGACGCCGCAGACCCGCCAAAGCTCCGCGTCGCTGCGGACCGGATCGGTCAAGACCGGCCCGCAGCAGGCGCCGGGCGGTGGCTATGTCGAAACAAGCGAAAACGCGGCGGAGCGCTCCGAGGCGGTGTCGCGCGTCTGCAAGCGCAAAGCATCGAGTGACCTGCCTTCGTGCTGGAGTGCCGAGGTCGAGCGCACCAAAGACCGCAAGATGGAAGCGCGGATTGGGCTGATGCTCACCATCACACCGGACGGTCGGGCTGAAAAGGTGGAAGTGATCTTTCCCCAGCCTCAGATGCAGAGCATAGAGCAGTGCGTGGTCGATGCGGCTCGAAGCTGGATCTATCCCGAAGGAACGGCAACGGCGATGGTGCGCTGTGACTTCCATCTGCGCTCCAGTCAATAAGGAGATTCGATGTTTGTCCGGGGTAAGCGACAGGTTGTGCAAGTAGCGCTGTGGGGACTGCTGCTGTGCGGAGCCTTTGTGGGGACGGCTGAGTCCAAAAAGAAAGTGGCCAAGCCGGCTCCCGCCCCTGTGGCGGAAGACATGGCGGTGGAAGGCATCGCCGGTCAGCTCGATGCGCCCGCCTGTGAGCGGGTGCTGGAGCAGGCCAAGCCGGATCTAAAGAAGTGCTACGACGAGGTCGCCTCGCGGATGTACTTCTTGAGCGGTCACATTGAGCTCAAGCTGTTCATTGGGACCGATGGCAAGGCCAAGCGCATCATCACGCAGAAGTCGAACGTCGGCAGCTATGAGGTCGAGCGCTGTCTGGTCCAGACCCTACAGAAGATTGAGTACCCAGCGGCCAAAGGCGGCCTTGGCGAAATCACCTATCCGATGGACTTTGCGGGGCGTGGACCTCTCGGCGCGTGGGGACGCGAGCAAATCGCAGAGAACCTGGACAAAGAAAAGAAGAAGCTTCTGTCGTGCCAGAGCAAAGCCAAAAAAGGCGGCAGCGAGAAGCGGGCCTCCATCGAGGAGACTCGGCTGACGATGTACGTTGCGCCGGGCGGGCAGGTGGCGGCAGTGGGCTTTTCATCGCCCAAAGATCCGCTGGACGAAGGGGTGGTTGCCTGTCTGGATACCAAGGCACGGCAGCTTAAGCTCGCGGATCCTCTCGGCAAGATCGTCAAGATCGAGTATTCACTCGGTGGATCAAACGACAGCGAGTAGCTCGGCTGTCGGTAAGTCGAAAACAACATGCATTTTGAGCCAAGCGAAGAACAGCGACTGATTGAGCAGGCGGCCCGGCAGTTTGCCGCCGAGGTGCTTCGTCCCAAAGCGGCGGAGCGTGACCAAAAGAGCCTGTTTCCAGAGGCCGAGCTGCGCAAGCTGGGCGAGCTGGGACTGCTTGGGGTGAACGTCCCTGAGCAGTACGGTGGCTCGCAGGCGGGCGTGGTGGCGTATTCGCTGGCGCTGAGCCAGGTGGCGCAAGCCGATGCATCCGTGTCGGTGGCGATGGCTGTGACCAACATGGTCGCCGAGGTCATCTGTGCCTTCGGAACGGAAGAGCAGAAGCAGAAGTACGTACCTCGGCTGTGCTCGGGCGAGGCGATTGCTGGTGCGTTTGCGCTGTCGGAGCCGCAGGCTGGGTCGGATGCGGCGTCTTTGAAGACGGTGGCCGAGAAGGTCGATGGCGGCTATCGGTTGACGGGGAGCAAGCAGTGGATCACCTCGGGCGATCGTGCGGGTGTGATCGTAGTGTGGGCCCGGACCGACGGTGGGGCGCCTGCTGATAAGCGCAACCAAGCGGCTGGTCTGTCGGCATTCCTTGTCGAAGGCGGATCCCCGGGACTTACGGCAGGTCGGCCAGAGCACAAGCTGGGGCTGAAAGGCTCGACGACGGTACCGCTGACGCTCGATGGCTGCTTTGTGCCGGACTCGGCGCGGCTGTCCAAAGAGGGCGACGGCTTTCGGATCGCGATGGTTGCGCTCGACGGCGGTCGGATTGGCATTGCCAGCCAGGCGGTGGGTGTGGGTCGCGCGGCGCTTGAAGCTGCCCTCGACTACAGCAAAGAGCGCAAGCAGTTTGACAAGTCGCTGTGTGACTTCCAGGCGATTGCAAACATGCTGGCAGATGGTGGGATGCAGCTTGAGGCCGCTCAGCTTCTGGCGCTGCGGGCTGCGTTTTTGAAGGAAAGTGGGCTGCCGTATTCCCAAAAAGCGGCGATGGCCAAGCTGTATGCCTCGGAAGCGGCGGGTCGGATCTGCGACATGGCGCTGCAAGTCCACGGCGGCTACGGCTACACCCAAGAGTTTCCCGTCGAGCGATACCTGCGCGACGTCCGCGTTTCACGAATCTACGAAGGAACCAGCGAGATTCAGCGAGTTGTGATTGCTCGTTCCGTGCTGAAGGAGTTTTCTGATCATGCAAGCTGACACGCCATCGAGCAGTGCCAAGACCAAGCTCCGTATCCTCGTTGCCAAGCCGGGCCTTGACGGTCATGACCGGGGCGCCAAAGTGGTGGCGCGCGCCCTGTCCGATGCGGGCTATGAAGTGATTTATACGGGGCTACACCAGACCCCGGCGATGATTGCTGCGACGGCGGTCCAGGAAGCGGTGGATGCGGTCGGCCTGTCGATCCTGTCGGGCGCTCACATGACGCTGTTTCCGGCGGTGCTGGATGCGCTGCGTGGACGAGGCGTCGGTGACGTACTGGTGTTTGGCGGCGGCATCATTCCCGAAGAGGATGAGGCGGAGCTTCAGCGCATTGGTGTGTCGGCGCTGTTTAAGCCGGGAACCTCGACCCGCGACATCATCGACTGGGTCGAGCGGGTGGTGCGACCGCGCGCAGAGGCGAGCCGCCTCAAGTAGTCCCGGTCGCCTGCGCCTTCGCTGTTTCCCTGACCCTTCCCGACGAGAGAACCATGATCGACTTTGAGCTTTCCGAAGACCAACAAGTGCTGAAAAAGTCGGTGCGTGACTTCGCTGCTGCGGAGATCGCACCCCACTGTCGCAAGTGGGACAACGAGTCGCACTTCCCGCATGAGCTGATTCCCAAGCTGGGGAACTTGGGTCTGCTCGGCATGATGACGCCGGAAGAGTATGGTGGCGCTGGGATGTCGCTGCTTGATGTCGCGGTGGTCATTGAGGAGCTGGCCGCAGTCGATGGCTCTGTGGCGATTACGGTCGCTTCGCACAACGGACTGTGCTCGGGGCACATCAACTTGTTTGGGAGCGAAGAGCAGAAGCAGCGCTACCTGCCGGATCTGGCGTCGGGCGCAAAGCTCGGGGCGTGGGGCCTGACGGAGCCGGGCTCGGGGTCGGACGCTGCCGGTGCTCGCACGCGGGCGACGCGGCTACCCGATGGCAGCTGGAGCATTTCCGGTCAGAAGACCTTCATCACGCAGGGCTCGGTCGGTGGCGTCGCGGTGATCTTGGCGGTGACGTCGCCGGAAAAGAAGCAGCGCGGCATCACGGCCTTCATCGTGGACTATGGCACACCGGGCTTTTCAGCCAGCCGTCGCATCGAAAAGATGGGCCTGCATGCGTCGGATACCTCGGAGCTGACGCTGGATGATGTGCGGGTGCCCGACAGCCAGCGCCTGGGTGAGATCGACTGTGGCTTTATCGACACGCTGCGGATCTTGGACAAGGGCCGGGTCACGATTGGGGCGATGGCGCTCGGTCTGGGCGTCGGGGCGATGAATGCGGCGATGCGGTACGCCAAAGAGCGCAAGCAGTTTGGCAAGTCGCTGGCGGAGTTCCAGGCGATTCAAAACATGGTCGCGCAGGCGGTGATGGAGCTGGATGCCTCTCGGCTGCTGCTGCACCGTGCGGCGTGGATGCACGACCAAGGGCTGCGCTTTGGGCTGCAAGCGTCGATGGCCAAGCTGTACGCGGCCCAAGCGGCGATGCGCGCCTGTAATACGGCGGTGCAGATCCACGGCGGCTACGGTTATACGCGAGAGTTCCCCGTCGAAAAGGCGATGCGCGACGCCAAGCTGTGTGAGATCGGCGAAGGCACCAACGAAATCCAGCGCATTGTCATCAGCCGCGAGCTGCTCGGCAAAGGCGAGCTGCTGGTCCCGAGTGTTTACTAGACATGGCAGACGCTAACTCGTCGCTGTTGTCGGGCTTTGCTACGGTGGTTTCGACGTTCGTGACCGCGTGGCAAGACCCGGCGCAGCTGTTTGTCGCAGAGGACTTGGCCGCAACCCGGCAGCGCGCGACCCGCTTTGCCTTGGCGATGTTTGTGCTGTCGTATGCAGCGGCAGCGATTGGCCTTGGCGTGATTGGTCTGTCGCTGGGTCAGCTTGGGGTGTTTGGGCCGATTGCGATCATTTTGCTGGTGAGCGGACCGATCCTTTCGACGCTGCTGTGGGTGCTGGAGTCCGCGTTTGTGCGACTGTTCGGGCCGCAGCCGGTGAGCGGGCAGGGCGCTTGGGACTTGGCGGTGGCGGGTGTGGGCTTTGCGCAAGCGACGCTGCCGCTGATGATTGTTCCGTTTGTCGGTCTGCCGCTCGGCCTGCTGCTCGGGGCTCGCATCATCGTGAGTGGCCTGAAAAAGCTGGGGGCGCAGAGCGGAGAGCGGGCCTGGCTGTCGGCGATGGTGGCGCTCGGACTGCCGACGCTCTTGTCGCTGTTTGTGCGGACCTCGGTCATCGAGACCTATCGACAGCCTTCGTCGGGGATGCATCCCACGCTGCTGCCTGGCGACTTGGTGCTGGCGACGAAGTTTGACTACGGCATTCGACTGCCGGGCAAGACGGATGCAGTGTCGGCCAGCTTGCCCCAGCTCGGGGACGTGGTGGTCTTTTCCAAGAGCGAGGAACAGCCGGCGCTCTTCATCAAGCGGGTGGTGGGCCTGCCAGGGGATCGCATCGAGCTGCGGGACGGTGCCTTGTGGCGCAACGGTCAGCCGGTTTCAGCGCAGCCGGGTCCGTCGCCGTGTGAGTATCGGGAGATTGAGGAAAAGCAGCCGCCACCGGGTGTGCTGCACAAGTGTCGGTCGGTGACCGAGACGCTGGGGAATCGGTCCTACGTCGCAAGCTATGATGATCCGGCGCTGACCCAGCAGGCGGTGCCGCCGGTCGAAGTTGGACCCGGCCAGGTCTACTTGCTCGGGGACAACCGCGACAACAGTCATGACAGTCGGCACTTTGGACCGATTGCTGCGTCGCGCGTCACCGGACGGATTCGGTACGTGCTGTGGTCGTTTTCTCCCTCTCGAGAGTTTCGCAAAGCACGCACATTCCTTGCGCTGCCCTGAGCGCGTGCGAGCATCTAAGCCCTCACGCAAGTGGCCACTTTCGCTGGCCACACACCCAAAGGAGAGTTCCGATGAAGCTTCGTACGATTGCCAAAGCCCTGACCTTGTTTGCTCTGTCGCTGGCTCCCACGCTGGCGCTGGCCGCTCCGACGGAGTGGAAGATCGATTCGTCGCACAGCAGCGTGCAGTTTTCGGTCCGTCACATGATGATCAGCAACGTGCGCGGCGAGTTCGGCAACCTGTCGGGCTCTCTGTCCGTGGATGATGCAGACCTGACCAAGAGCAGCATCACCGCCGAGGTCGATGCGACCACGATCAACACCCGCGACGGCAAGCGCGATGAGCACCTGAAGAGCCCGGACTTCTTCGACGTGGCCAAGTTCCCGAAGCTGTCGTTTAAGTCGACCAAGGTGGAAAAGGCCGGCGCGCAGCTCAAAGTGACGGGCGACATGACGATTCACGGTGTGACCAAGCCGGTGGTGCTGACGGTCGATGCGCCCGCGAACACGGTCAAGGACCCGTGGGGCAATGTGAAGCGCGGCTTTTCGGCGACGGCCAAGGTCAACCGCAAGGACTTCGGGCTGACCTGGAACAAGGCGCTGGAAGCCGGTGGGGTTGCGGTCGGTGAAGAAGTGACGATCACCATCGACATCGAGGCCAACCAGGCCAAGCCCGCTGCGCCCGCTCCGGCTCCTGCCAAGAAGTAGTCGTCCGTCGTCTCTGCGTTCGTCCTTCCGCTCTGTCTCTTTCCCGTTCTACCTGCTGATTTTGTACTCGCTGCGGTGTGTCCGTAGGGAGTCCCCCTGTTTCATGCTGCTTGGCGTGGGGCAAGGCCTGGGTCTGGGCGCTGACGGCTGGACGTTGAGAGCCTTTGTTCACGCACAAGACCCTGCGGATTCGTCGCTGCATGACCAAAGTGTAAAGTGTCGCTTTACAC
>CALMML010000162.1 GCA_937868485.1 uncultured Myxococcales bacterium
CTCCATCTCGATCCGCGCAGCGTGATCCGTGATGTCCGAAGTCCGAAAGGAGCCCGAGTCCCCGCGCGTCACCGCCAGCCACAGCGCCGACATGTTGCGCATAAACGACTGCGCATCCACCACGCCCATCGACTTGAGCTGCGTCGGCAGCATGAAGTAGACCGAGCGACCGACCCGAAACGCGCTGCCCGGTGACTTGCGCTCCATCTCATCGAGCAGCGACTCAATGGACTGCCCCAGATACCAGCCCTCGGCGTCGATCTGCGACAGCGCATCCATCGTCTCATCCGAGCACAGATCCGACGCAACCATGCTGATCAGCGTGAGCAGGAAGCCCTGACTCAGCGCAGGTCCGCTCCGGTCCGTGATGGCCGGCTCTGGCTGTGGGGTCAGGTCTAGCGGTGCATTCCGAACGAAGGTTTGCATGGCCCATAATCCCACGCAGCACACGCTATCGTCAATGCTCAGGCTCTGGTGAATTGGAAAGATGCAGCGCAGTGTCCACCTTGCAATTGGCAAGACATCTGCTAGCGATCAAATATGCATTTTATGGCTTTGTTTTTCACGATACAGACCCAGCTTTCGGGCTGCTTTTCTTTCGCATTGCTTCCAGGCTCTGCGTAATGTTAGCAACCTCATCCAGGAGCTTGTTGAGCTGCGCTGCTTCTTTTGGTGCATTCTTCGGGTCGGTACAATACTCATACAGCGCGTAACCATTGATTCCTTCTTTGACCGTACAAGTTCCAACCTGAATCAAATTATCAAGCAGCTCACCCGGACGAAGCTTGATCGTCATGCTCAAGATCGGCATCAACAGATCGTTGACAGCTTTGGCACTCTTCGAATGCCACTGATTGTCTTCAATGATCTGCATCAGCTGCTCAAACTTCGGCAGTATCAACAAATAATCGTTTAGCTGTCTGCCCAGATCCGATATCTGATTGAGCTGTGTGGTCACACCTGCGCGCAGTGTATCAATATATTGCTGACGCTTCTTCTTTTCGGATTTATCAGCAACCGACAAGAGCTGTTCTTCGAGTTCATCGGCTTGCTCCATCACTTGCTGAACTTCTTTGAGCAGCTTTTCGTCATGCGCATTGGTTGATGCAATCTTGGCGCTAAACTCTGTCAGATTCGCTTTCAGCGCTTTGGGTGACTTCACGTTTCCTTCCCCACCAACCAGATCCTCCAGCGCATTGAGTGGCTTGGTCAGCTTAAACACTCCCAAAAAGCTGCGACCAACGTCTTTCCAGTCTTCATTTGAGTTGGCCTGAAGATACTTGACCGCTTTGACCGTAAGCTGCTTCTCAAGCACCTTGCGGACCGTCTCGATCTCACGGAAAAACGTATACACTTCAGCGGCCAGATTGAGACTTTTGCGAATGGTAATTGCGACACCAATTGCACCACCGACCCCGGTTACACCGGTTCCAACCGCTGTCGCGACACCGCTCACCACACCAAAGGCACTGACGGCGATGCCAAACCCGGCTTTGAGCGAATATCGACGATGTGTGTATTCCGATCGCGTATGCGCGATCCACTTCTCATGCACGGACTGTAGTCCTGCTTGCTGAAATTGGGTCGAAAACGTCTCCAGGGCCTGCTCGCACTGCGTCTGCGCCTTGTCGCGGGTGAGCTTGTTTGCGACCAGCCCAGCCTCGATCTTGATCAGCTCAGCCTTCAGCTGCTCAAAGTGCTCGGCGAAGATGTCGCCCAGCTCCGCCGGCAAGATGTTGGCCATCAGCTGACGCGACTCTGCGGTCGCGGCAATCGCGCCGAGCAGCTCCAGCTGGACTTCGCTCTCTTCGGAAATACGAATGCCTTGTGGAGTGGTAAAGAGCCGGCCATCTTTGCCAAGATCGTTGACCTCACCCGGCAGCCGATTGCGTGATGTATCAGCCAACAGACAGCGCACCAGATTGAAGGACGCAGCCACCCAGCGTCCTTTGATCATTTTGGCTGGAACCAGGTTGATTCCATTCAAAAAGATTGCCTTGGGAAGTGTCTCTGAAATCGGACCGAATGATGCCCAGAATGCTTCTGCTACATCGGCATGATTTGCCTTCTTGGTGATGTATTCTGCGAATCCTTTGACATAGTTTTCTTTGGTCTTTGCATGATTGCTCTTCATCTCATCAGAGGTTTGAAAGCGAAAGATATCGGCAACACACTCATAGGTGCCATGAATGAATGGCTTGGGAATTCCGTCTTTTGGACCTTTTCCGAATGCCAATACAAAGAACGGAGAGTGAATGCCATCTTGTGCTCGATCTTCCGAGCTAATCAGCAAGATCGGCTGATCATCTTTCGCTGTCATAGAAAATACAAAATAGCCACGCTCATACTTGTTGCGCAGCTTCATCGTCATATGGTCGCGAAGCTCGTGAATGTCTTTCGGTTCACTCTTGAGCAGGTTCGCTTTCCAGATCAAAGCGGATGTCTTTTCGGACACGGTATTTATCAATGAACTCAACTTTGACATGAGCGGCTTCTCCGACAATAGGTTGGACGACGGAATGTTCGGAAAAGCAATCATCGTGCCACATGCAGACACGATACAGACACATAGCGTCGACAGCGATTGTGTCGCGATCGTTCACCAAAGCACGATGTGTATGAAATCACAGGCTCGTGCGACGCGCAGCGCGAGCAGTTCGCGCACAGTCCGATTCCAGCGCTTCGCACAGTCCATGCACAGCGCGAAAGAAGCGCATGTTTCGCTGATAAATAAGAAGGATTTTTTCGGAAGAAGGGAGGGTTTACGTTTCGACGATAGCGACTAACGAGTCATCGCGGTTAGCCTGCGTTTTGGCGATCTTGTTCCAGCCAGCGCATACAGGCTTTCAGGCCGTCTTGTAGGTTGCGCAGCGTATGAATGCGCGCCAGGTCCACACCGATTCCGACCATCGTCTGCGCCACCGCACTGTGAATGCCGGTGATCACCGCGCGCGCACCGAGCAGCTCTGCGGCGCGAATGATGCGAACCAAGTGCTCGGCGGTGTGGGTGTCGACCAGCTCGATGCCGGTCAGATCCAGGATCGCGTACCGGGCCCGCACCCGCACGATCTCTTCCAGCAGCCGCTGCATCATCCGCAGCGCGCGCTCGCTATCGAGAAAGCCCATGAGCGGCACCGTCAGCACACCGTCCCACACCTGGATGATCGGTGCGTCGATCTTGTGCAG
>CALMML010000163.1 GCA_937868485.1 uncultured Myxococcales bacterium
TAAACTCCTTTCGCGCTGACACGGGTGTTACGACTGCCAACCTAACCGGCGGAACAGCAGTCAACACGGTCATGGGGGCAGTATGAGCAAGTCGCTGGTCATTCAGGAAGCGTGGTCGCAGATCGATCTCAGCTTCGACGCACTGCGGGCGCTCATCAAGCACAAGTCGGGTGGCAATGCCCAGGCGGCGCTTGTGGCCATCAAGGTTGCGCAGAAGACCTTTGGCGAGGCCAGCACGCTGCACCAGTCGGCGCTGACGAACATCAAGACCCAAGGCGAGCACCGCGAGCTGGTCGCGCAGAATCGGGTGCTGACGAGCCACCTCGGGCCGCTCATTGAGTCGTTCGCCGAGTGCATGCAGCCGCCCGGCGAGCGTCCGCGCAAGCCCCAAGGCTTCACCAAGCAGCTACTCGCCGCGATCGAGGAGCAGCTTCGACTGGTCGAGCGGCAGCCGAGCCTGTATCACAAGATCGACCTGTCGGTGCTGACGACTGCGAACCTGCGCCTGGCCCTCGATCGTGCCGTCCAGTCCGATGATGCGGGCGTCGCGATTGCGATTCGTCTGCTGCGTGACCTGTCGCGGTATCGGCCCGATCTCGCCGAAGCCGTGAAGGACTCGATCCTTGTCCATGGACGGCTCAGCGACGACACCGACACCGTCGAGGTGCGGCCCGGTACGTCGCTCAGCATTGGCGAGATGCCGACGGCGTCGGCGCGCATCCTTCTGGCCGCTCGCTATCTGGAATTGAGCGGAGAGCTGGAGCTGTAAATGAGCAAGAGCCCCAAAGCAGACCTTCAGGCTTATCAACAGAAGATCGAGCAGCGAGTCGCGACCTGTTACGCGCTAGCTGCCCGAGCGTTTATGGCGCACTTGACCGGCGGCAAGCAGTATCTACAGCTCTTTAGCGACTGGCTGAGCAATGACTATCGCGATCTGGTTGTCGAGATCGAGCAGCTCGACTCGATGATTCGCAAGCATGACAAGGACTTATTTCCCGCGCTAGAGCAGATGAAGTCGGATCTAAAGACCATCATCGAGCAGAGCAATGAGCTGGGGAAGATGGCGATTCTGCTGATGGACAAGCGCTAATGCAATGAACCGAGTGGGAGTGTAGATATGGCTGACAAAGCCGTGCCCGATCTCGATATGACCGTTGGCTATCATCTGGAAGATGCGCAAGGCCAGCTGGTGTGGGATGTCTATCAGGGACAGCCGAATACGTGGAAGCTGGCGCTGATTGACTTGTTGAAGAATCCGCGCTTGCGCTCGCTGTATTTCTTGACCGGCGGCATCTGGCTCAGGCTGCCGCTGTGAAGAGCGAGCGCTGGAAGATTGCCGCGTCGGTGCTCGGCAGCGCGGCGGTGCTGACCGTGTTTGGGCTGCTTTTGGCCGGTGAAACGCCACAGCCCAAAGCCAGCGCTGCTGCGACCGATGAACCGCCGGACGAGTTACTGGCCCTGGCGCGCTGCTTGGCGTCGGAGTCGAGCGATCCAACCGTGCAGATCGCGATCGGCTGGATTGTGCTAACGACGGCGCGACGGCGAAAGGTGTCGATTCACGAGCTGCTGACCGCCGGGCTTGGCTATGGGCCGCAAAAGGTCTTCGTCGAAGGCTCAGCTCGGATTCGCTTTGCTTCGACGGACCAGGCACCGACACAGACGACACTGCTACTCGCGCAGGCGATCCTCGCCGGTCAGGTTGCACCACCAACGGACTTTACCCAAGCTGCGCCGACCAGCTTTGTCCACAAGAGCAAGGCGAGTAAGCGACTCGGTGCCGACGGCAAACCGCTCCAGCCCGAGACGACCGCCGCGCGCATCCTGGCGCTTCAGTCCGACTTTGGCGGGCTGGTTGGGCGCATTGGCGACTGGTTTTTCTACCGGCATCACGCCGCCCCTGTGGCTGCGCTTGATGGCCTGGTGCGACTGGCATAGGCTCGCCCCATGCGCATGCTTCTCTCGTCACTGGTTCTGCTGGCACTGCCTGCGGTTGCGACGGCTCAGACGGACGACAAGGCCGCACGCGATGCCGCGCAGACCCACTTTCAGTCGGGCGTGAAGTTTAGCGAGGCGGGCGACTACGAGCATGCGCTCATCGAGTTCGACGCTGGATACAAGCTCAGCCACGAGCCCGACTTTTTGCACAACCTATCGTGGACGTGTGAGCGACTGGGCCGCATCGCCGAGGCCATCGACTGGGCCGAAAAGTACGTCGCTGCCGTGCCAAATGCTGACAATGCCGAGCGCACGCGACGACGGATCGAGCGTCTGCGCGCCACCCTGCCGAAGCCAGCGCCATCCGCCGAGGCAGCCAAGCCTGTCACCGCGCCAGCCGTCGTCGTCGCGCCAGCCCCGCCGGGCGCAGTCGACCAGGCTCCGTCGTCATTTACCGGCAAAGGACCGGCCATCGCGCTCCTTTCCGTCGGGGCTGCCACGACCCTCGCGGGAATCGGGCTGCTCGCCGGGGCTGGCATCAAGTGGTCCGAGTCGCAGAACGCCAGCACCTACTACGATCGCTGGCTCGACCTGCAAGGCCAGAGCAAGTGGCTGACGGTCGGCGGCTCCATCGCGGCAGCCACAGGGACTGCCATCATCGTCGGGGGAATCGTCCTATGGAGAAAAAAATCGGCCTTGACCTTGTAAAGCGCGTCGCCCAGCTTCTGCACATCGACCTGCCGTGGGACAAGCGCCCACCGAGGCCTGCCTGCGACCGCTGCGGCGCATCGCCCGACCACGAGGCCCTGCCGTTCTGCCCCGACCCCAGCACCATGCCCCCCGAAGGCTGGCGCAGCCTGTCCCTCTGCAAGTCCTGCGCTGCCCTCGGCATCCCCTCCGGCTGGGTACTCACCGTCCACCCCTCCAAAGCCCAAGTCATCAAACTCCGAGCCGACGGCCACATCGAATACCCCGACGGACGGGTGGAACGCTGGAAGCGAGGGGCGAAGGACGGGGTCTGATGGATGAGGCAACATCAGGCGGATGGAACGCATCC
>CALMML010000164.1 GCA_937868485.1 uncultured Myxococcales bacterium
GTAGGCAACTATAGAGTGGTCTCCAAGCTCGGCGCGGGAGCCATGGCCACCGTCTTTTTGGCGGAGCACCCGCGTATCAACAAGAAGGTCGCGATCAAGGTCATCAACCAGGACCTGGCCGCGAGCAAAGAAATGGTCAGCCGCTTTATGACGGAAGCTCGAGCGGCGAGCCAGATCGGCCACGACCACGTCGTCGACATCCTCGATTTTGGCCAGAGCCCCGAGGGCGAGAACTTCATGATCATGGAGTATCTCGAAGGGCAGACGATCTCGTCGAGGATTCGCGCAGCGGGGCAGCTCGATGTGATGACGACACTGCACATCTCGATGCAGATCGTCGACGCGCTGCAAGCCGCACATGCCAGAGGCGTGATCCATCGCGATCTCAAGCCGGACAACATCTACCTGATTCGACGAGCGGGGACGGGCGATTACGTCAAGATCCTCGACTTCGGACTGGCCAAGCTGCTGTCGGGTACCGAGGGACAGAACCACAAGACCTCGTCGGGATCGGTGCTGGGAACGCCGCATTACATGGCGCCCGAGCAGTGCGAAGGCAAGACGACCATCGACGGGCGAGCCGATCTCTACAGCGTCGGTTGCATCATGTATCAGATGCTGACCGGCGAGCTGCCCTTTCCGGGTGAAGGCTTTGCCGAGGTGCTGATCAAGCATCTGTCGGAGCCGCCGCCACTGGTTCGCTCGCGCATTCCGCAGTGTCCCGCGTCGGTCGAAAAGCTGATCCTGCACTGCCTGGCCAAGAGTCGCGATCACCGCTTTCAGACGGCAGAAGAGCTGGCCTGGGCGATTCATGATCCCGAGTCGTGGTCGCTTCAGTTTGGCGACGACATGCTGCGCATCGTGGGACCACTGCCCGGTCGAGGCATCGCAATGCTGCCGCCGCAGATGCCGACGATGCACGCCAACGGTGTTCCGCCTGTTCTGACGGCAGCGGCACAGCCGATCTCTCCGGTTTCGACGGTCAACTTGCCGCCACCGCCGATGAATGCGACTGGAGGCTTTGGCGCGGTGATGAATCCGTCGCCGGTGGGACCGATCTCCTCTGCGCATCCGGTGCTTCCGACCGCAGCAGCGACGATGGGGGCGGTTGCGATCTCTGCGCCGCAGGGGCTCAGTGGACTTCCCGCGCAGTCGATGGTGCGTCCCAGCATTCCAGCCGCGATGCCTCCGTCGGCGCTTGATATTCCCGTCGTGGCGGGCGATTCCGCGCAGCTGGCGGAGCTTCCGTCGGATGCCAGTCGAGCAGCGCCTCAAATGGCGACGCTGATCAGCGATCTGTCGTCGGCGTCTCTGTCAGCGCTGTTGCGTCCGCCGGCAAACCAGCAGAACCCAGCGCAGCCAGCGTCACGACCACCGTCGGTTCCGCCCTCGAATCCCAGCCAGCCGAGCAGCGATGCCTACGCGCCGGAAGAGCTAGCGCCCGTCGATACCAACCCAGTGGCTGGTCTATCGTCGCAGCTTCGACCCATCGGAGCCGGATCGCAGCCAAGCCTGATGCCGGGTCCAGCCAGCGGACTGCATCCCGCAGCGCTGCCGCCCCCGAGCCCCGCATCGACGCCCAACGCCACGCAGAGCCCGATCGACAAGCTCAAGTCCCTGCCGCCGGTTCAGCGCTTGTTGGCCCTGCCAGACAAGCAGCGAACGATGGTCCTGGCTGGCCTCGGTGGAGCGTTTGCGCTGCTGATGATCATCTTGACGATCGTCATCGCGCTGCCTGGCTCGGTGCGCATTGATGTCTCGTCGAATCCGCCAGCGGCAGAGGTTGTCCGCGACGGAAAAGTGCTTGGAAAGACGCCACTTCAGCTCAAGCTGTCGCAAGGGGAAAAAGCGCGGCTTGTGCTTCGCAAAGAAGGCTTCGAGGAAGTCGAGCGCGTGGTCTCGGCGTCCAATCAGACTGCGCTCAGCGTCGAACTTACCGCCGAGTCGACCACCGCAGCGCCGCCCGATAAGCCGACCGCGGATTCCCAAAAATCAGTGGAAAACCCAAAGCCGGTCGATACCACGAAGTCCGATCCGGCCAAGACGCAGCCGAAGACGCCCGCGAAGAACGGCAAGAAGGGTCCGAAGAAAAAACCGGCGATTTTCTAGCGCTCGCTGCGTGCTTGGAAGCCCCCGCGTCAGCCTCGGGAAGTTCCTGCTTTTGTGGCACAAAATATAGTGCCGTAACAAACCAATTCACATGCTACAGTTTGGCGGTTTGGGATTTATCGACATGCGATCGCTCTGGCACATGGATAGTCTTGCTCGCTCGGGAGCGACCATCGGCACTGCGCTGCTGATGCTCGCGCTATTGGTGTACGCGACGATGACAATGGGCGCGACGGATGTCGGCTCGGTGCTACACGACGTCGCACCGATGCCCAGCGATTCCTCGGCGGCCCAGCCTTGGATCATCATCGGAGCCAGCACGGTGGCGCTTCTGGTCGGTCTCGGCGTGACGCTGCTCACCAGCTTGATCACCCGACGCTCACCGTCGCGGCCACCACAATGAAAAAGCCCGTCAACATCCTGCTTTTGACCGCGTTTGCGCCGATTCTGATCGTCGCTGGCATCTTGGGCTTTGTGACGCCACCGAGCCTGGCGCTGATGAGCGGAGCGACGCCCTACAACCTGTTCCACCTCTTTTTTGGACTGGTTGGCGTCGGGCTGCTCTTCACCAAGCGACTGTCCCTGGCCAAGATCTTCAACATCGGCTTTGGCGCGATCGACCTGTACCAAGCGGTGGCCAGCTTTGCCGGACTGTTTCCGACGACGCTGTTTGCCTACAAGCGAGCCGATGATGTCCTGCACATCGTGCTCGGTCTTCTTCTCGTCGGAGTCGGTCTGCTGGCAGATCGCAACACCGACGCAGCCAAGTAAGCGTTCATCGCAGCCGATTGAGCGCTGCCGACCTGCTGTTCAAACAGAATCCGTCAAGCAGACGCTCACGCGGCAACTACGGCAGCGGCACTCCGTTTTCTTTGCAGACGGACACGAGCTTCTTGCGATCCGGTGCAGCGACGCGATGAAACGTCCCTTGCGCGGAAAAGCTGCCCATCTTGCAGTGCGCAAACGTCATCTGCCGATACGCTCGCGCCGTCGGCTGCGTGAACGTGGTCTGGTTCGCTAGCTCAATCGCTTTGGGAAAGTCACCGTCGCGTAGCAGCTTTTCGACCCGATCGAGCTGCTCTTTGATCGCAGGAGGTTCCGACGCTGACGTGGCAACGCTGGCCGTATGACGAGGACTTGATCCCGTCGATGGCTTATCCGAAGCACTTGGCTTTGCCGTCGCTGTGGCTCCTACGCTCGGGGTCGTTGGATGATCGCTCGCGGTGGCCGTCGGGGTCGCCGGCTTGGCCGCTGCGCTGTCCGGTGCACCCGTCGCTGCGGCATCAGGAACAGACGGTCGCGCAGGCTCTGGACCCGTCGCTGTAGCCACAAGCTTGGGCGAATCCATCACCTTCGGTCCCGAATGCGCACGCAGCTTCGTCGACACCACCACCGCAGCGCTCACCGCCACCACCGCAGCCAGCATCGTCACCGCAATCACCGGGACGATCGATCGCTTCTGCATCGCCACCGTCAGATCGCCCGCCATCGTCGGACGAACCGTGCCTTTGCTGAGCGCACGGGCATCGCGACAGTAGCCTTCACAGTCGGCCAGCGCTCGCTCAAGCGATCCGATGTCGGGATAGCGCTGCGTCGGTTCCTTTTCGAGCAGACGCATCACAATCCGCTGGAGCGGCTCGGGCACTTCCCGAGGAAGCGGCGGCGGTGGCTTGGTCAGATGACTCACCAGCACGCCCGTCACGGTATCGCTCACAAACGGCACGGTTCCCGTCAGCAGCTCGTAGAGCACCACACCGACGGCATACTGATCAGCGCGCGCATCCACCTTGCTGCCACCGGCTTGCTCCGGCGCCATGTACGCGGGCGTTCCAATCACAGCTCCCGTCGCTGTTAGCGATTGACCATTTTCATCCCCAAGCTGCTTGGCAATCCCGAAGTCGAGCACCTTCAGATAGATCTGCCCCGTCGGAGAATAGCGCTGAAGCCGAATGTTCTGCGGCTTGATGTCGCGATGCACGATGCCATTTCGATGCGCTTCCTCGAGTGCAGCCGCGAGCTGACGCACGATCGCGATCGCCCGCGCTGGAGCCATCGGTCCTTCGAGCGTCATCACATCGGTCAGCTCTTTTCCGTCGACGAACTCCATCACCAAAAACGGCGTGCCTTCGTCGATCCCAAAGTCGAGCACCTGCGCAATGCCCGGATGGAGCAGCTTGCTCAGCACCTGAGCCTCTCGCTGGAACCGATCGTGCGAGTCCTTCGTCACCAAGATGTCCGATCGAATCATCTTGATCGCGACGGTCTTGCCCAGACCGATCTGGACGCCGCGAAACACGATTCCCATCGCACCTTGGCCAAGCTGGGCCTCGATCCGGTACTGCCCTTTGAGTACTTTTCCCACCATCGAGCCCGGCTGCGATCCACTGCGAACGCCCGGCTCGGGGAGCGTCTCACGCTGAGAGTCTACTGGCATGGTAGACTACGGTACTCCACGACGGAAAAATGCTCAACTGCTCGCCGCCATAGCAAGATCCGCTACCATCTTGAACCATGCGCACCAACGTCTTTGCGGCCCTTGCCCTGGCCTTGTGGTCCGGTTCCGCGCGGGCGGACGCTCCGGTTGAGATTCCGGCAGCAGATCGACCCAAAACAACCATCTGCACCGACGGGAAGAATCACTATGTTGCGGTTGCTCCCGACGAAAGGCTGATCACCGCGCTGTTTTACGGCGACGGCAAGCAGTGGTTCAAGGTTCCTCCCGAAGAGTCCGGCATGCTCAGCGGCGGCAACTTTTTGGAACCGCGCTTCATCGCACCGACGAAAAATCCGAGCTTCCGTGGCCTCGACATGCGGGTCTATTCGGAAGTCGTCTACAACAAAGAAAAAGCGACCTGCGAGATCTTCTGCGGCGAGCGCAAGACGACGCTGCAGATCCTGCCCGCCGACAAAGCCGCGCAGCTTCTGGAAACTGCCAAGTTCGTCGAAAACCCGCGTCAGGTTGCGCCGTATGCACTGGCTCGCGACGATCGCGGAACCTATTACTACGTCGATCGTGGCGTCACGCCCGCGTCGCAGAAGCGCTTCCGTCTGTTTACCGGCCCACGCGGCAACCTCAAGCTACAGCAGATGACCAACGTCGTCAGCGACAGCGAAGGCGATGTCTTTTCGACGAAGACGGGCAGCCTGCGGCTCATCCTCGACAAGCACGAATCGACCTGGGTGGCTGGTGAAAAGCCGCGCGCGCTGAAGCTGGTGCCCGTGCATCAGAACCTGGGACTTATCTACAACGAGCTGGGCGTTTACGCCGGTCAGCGTCAGGGAACTCCGTGCGATGA
>CALMML010000165.1 GCA_937868485.1 uncultured Myxococcales bacterium
GCACCGTCAGCACACCGTCCCACACCTGGATGATCGGTGCGTCGATCTTGTGCAGCGTCTCTTCCTGGGTTCGTAGCTGCGTCAGGGCCTCGCGCAGCTCTGCTTCCGCTTTTTGGCGATCGCCCACCTCGCGCTGAAGCTGCGTCAGCGCAGAGGTCAGATCCGCTGTGGTTGCTTTTCCCTCATCAATGAGCTGCTGAAGTCGCAGTCCCACCGTTCGATCGGTCGGGCGAATCTCAAACTCATCGCAGTCGTCACCGCGCGCCGAAAACTTGGTCTGCTCGGCCCAGCACGGAACCTGAAACAGGCGCTGCGCCAGCCCGACGAACTTGCCAGCGATCATCGAGCTGCCCCAGCACACACCAAGCTGCTTCTGATAGATGCCTTCCCAGCTATGACGCGACCGCATCGTCAGCTCGCGCAGCGTCCGATCGCAGTGAACCACTTCCCATGTTCCCCAGCCCGCAGCCGCCGCGATGGGCGACATGATCTCCATTCCTTCCTCAAAGGTCGGCTTGGAGGAGATCACGTTCCAGTCATCGCTCACGCTGTCCATTCCGCCCGACATCAGCAGCAGACAGAATCGCTCGGTCCCCACCATCCGCTGCATGCCCAGCATCAGTCCTGCAGCCGTGCTCGGAATCCACATGCTGAGCGTCGGAATTCCAGCCCACAGATTCTGCCCATTGTCTAGGTCCCAGCGGACTTCAAAGCCCGCGACTGTGACACTGATCGGCTCGCTCATCTGTGTCTCCTGCACATGACATGACGCATAGACAGAATATCCGCTCGGACGTACCTAGGTAAACGCATGATCTCGACGAATAGCGACGGAGTTTTCGTAGGAAAAGGTATGACCGAGCGGCTCTGTTCCTTCCTGAACCCGACAGACAGAGCGCTGCTAGAACTTCTTAAACACGAAGAACACCGCGAGCGCCATAAAGCCAAATCCGACGAGATAGTTCCAGCGCAGCGGCTCTTTGAGGTAGAGCACCGAAAACACACAGAACACCACCAGCGTGATGACTTCCTGCATGGTCTTGAGCTGCGCGGCGTTGTAGACACCGTGTCCGTAGCGATTCGCGGGCACTTGCAAGCAGTACTCGACGAACGCGATCAGCCAGCTCGCCAGGATGGCTTGCCACAGCGGCACGCTCTTGAACTTGAGATGTCCGTACCACGCAAAGGTCATAAACACGTTGGACGCGAGCAGCAAAAGGACGGTCTTCATCGACGAGGGCTCTCTCGGTAGGTGCGAAGCAAGCGGTGGATGCAGCCTAGCACGATGAGAGCGCGGCGGATGTGACTCGTGCTGCCGTCGCACAATCCGGCTAATCCCACGTCAACCGATACAGCACCTCGGTCTCAGACAGCAGTTCACCAGCGACGCGAGATCGCTTTCCTCCCGCCGCATCCACGCCCGCCCGCAGCGCTTCACTCATCCCCTGCACATGTAGGCTCGCGTAGAGGCTCGGTGGCGCGGTCAGGTGCAGCTCCACTTCGCGCGGCCCACGCTGGGCATAGCGCAGCGTCGAGCCTTTGCGAAAGGACTCCCAGCGCTTTTCCATTCCGTATAGCAGCCGATCCGGTGAGATCACCAAAAACACCGCCCGATACAGCGGCGTCTGAAACAGCTTGCGATTTTGGGTATAGACCCAGTCTCTGTAGCCGACGAGATCGCGCGTTCCGAAGTGAACATCCAAGATCGCCAGCATCAGGATGTTGAAGTGGACCTCTGGAACCCACATCGACACCGGCGGCAGGTGATCGAGCAAGCGACGAACGGCTGCGGGCAGCTCCACATCGCGACCGAGCGGACGAGACGCCATCGCATTGTGAATCAGCGACGCTTTGACCGAGCACGCAGGATAAGAATCCGCTCCCTGCGGAAGCCGCGAAAGGTAGCGCTGCACGGATGAAAGCGACGCAGGCATAGGCCCTTGCGTCCAGTGTATCGCAGCGATCCGCCCGAGGCGCTTGCAGCGAGCCGGGTCATCCTCATCAAACACCGCGTGCAGGGTCTTTGACTCCGCCGCGCATCACGTATGATGCCGCCTTCCATGGACCCCAAAGAGGGGGCAACCCGGAGGCACGCACGATGAACCGATGGCGAACTGTTTCTCGATGGACAAGCCTGGGACGCTGGCTCGGGCTGTCCGCGCTGTGTATGGCGGCAGGCTGCGAAAGCGGCGACCTCAAGATGGACGATCCTTTGGTCCAAGCCGATCCGCTGACGGATCTGGATCGCTACGTCAAAGCCGAAGACCCGAGCTATTCGTGGAAGCTCCGTCAAACGGTCAAGGGAACCGGGTACACCGCGTACTTCATCGACATGAAGTCGCTGACGTGGCGCACGGCGCAGGAAGTCGATCGCACGCAGTGGCAGCACGATCTGACGATCATCAAGCCGGACAACCTGACACCGGGACCGGCGGTGCTGGCGATCTCAGGCGGAGACAACGGCAAGACGCCGCCAACCAAAGCCCCCGACGACATGGTTCAGATTGCCCGAGGCACAGGCGCAATCGTTATCAACCTGTCGCAGGTTCCCAATCAGCCGCTGACCTTCAGTGACCACGACGGCAAGCCACACGAAGAAGACGGCATCATCGCGTTTACCTGGGCGCAGGTGATGAAAAAGAGCGATCCGACCTGGTCGGCGCGCTTTCCGATGGTCAAAAGCTCGAAGCTGGCGATGGATACCGCGCAAGCGTTCCTCAAGAGCAGCGAAGGCGGCAGCCTCAACATCGATAAGTTCATCGTCGCGGGTGCGTCGAAGCGAGGCTGGACGACGTGGCTGACGGCGGCTGTCGATTCGCGCGTGGCCGCAGCGATTCCGATCGTGATTGATGTGCTCAACGTCGAAAAGTTCATGATCCAGCACGCCGAGACGTACGGCTTTTGGGCCAAGGCGCTGTACGACTACCACTACAACAAGATCACCGAGCACATCGGCACGCCCGAGATGGCGCTGCTCATGAAGAACGAAGATCCGTTCATGTTCCGCAAGCGGCTGACCATGCCGAAGTACGTGATCAACGCGACGGGCGATCAGTTCTTTTTGCCCGACGGATCGCAAAACTACTGGAACGATCTGCCCGGCGATAAGTACCTGCGCTATGTGCCAAACGCGGATCACTCGCTCGGTGGCAGCGATGCGCTGGAAGGCGTGCTGGCCTATGTGCTGGGCTTCCGCGACGACAAACCGCGTCCGACGTTTACCTGGAAGTTCGAAGGGGACGACACGCTGCGCGTCGAAAGCAGCGACAAGCCGACCAAGGTCCAGCTCTGGCAAGCGACCAACACCAAGAGCCGAGACTTCCGCGTCGAGACGCTCGGCAAGGTCTGGAAAGCGACCGACCTGACCGATCAAGGAAACGGCGTCTACGTTGCCAAAGTCAGCAAGCCCGCGACGGGCTTCACTGCATTCTTCGTCGAGATGACGTATCCAAGCGGCCAGATTGTGCCGTACAAGTTTTCGACGCAGGTTCGCGTGATTCCCGACGTCCGTCCGTTTGCGGGACAAGATCCCAAGACGACCAAGTACGAAATCCCCGGACCGACGATGTAGCCAGCGACGAGCCTGCGCCGACTACGGCACGGGCTCAAACGCGCCAATCGCCACCGCACTCTGCGGACGACTGCGGCCATCGAGATCCGTCGTCGGAGCCACGATTCGCTCGCCGCTCACTTCAACCTGCACAGCACCTGCCGTCTGAATCTGCGGACCTTCCGACACCCCCGGCGCAACCGGACGAAGATCGCGCTCTGCCGCATTGCGCAGCGGAATCACGCCCATCGGCAGCACCACGCTCTGACCGGATCCCAGCGCCGAGTCATTGCTCGCAACGTGGCTGATCACCGCACCGCAGGTTGGATCGACGTAGTGCTCCTCGGGAGTCATCTGCAAGTTGGAATCCCCGAGCAGCAGCGTGTTCATCACCACCAAGCGATCACCGACGGCAGTATCACACAGCAGCGACGTGAAGTACTTGCCCAGCTTCAGCAGTCCGCTCGTCTGATAGATCGTGCTGTTTACGATCGTCGATCGCCTTGTTCCCGTCGACAATGAGCGAACGCGAACGCCACCGAAGCCATCTTGACGGAAGTCGCCGTTATCGGAAAACACGGTGTTGACGATGGAAAAGTCGCTGCCGCTGATCTCGATGCCTCGGATGTTGCCGGTGGCTTGGCCGAACGCACTGTTTTTCGGTCCTCGCCCGAGCCAGCTATCCGTCACCGACAGACGACAGCCCGCCGAAGCCATGATCGCGGTGTCATTTCCCGTCAGATACGAGCGAACCAGCGACAGCTTGGCTTCCGCGCCAGTACACTGAACGCCGACGTGGTTGCCTCGCACCAAGACACCATCGAGAAACACCGACGACTGCGTCACCGTCAGACCGTCTTTGAGCTTCGATCCACCGATCGCAGCGCGCGGCTCACTGGCAATGCTCGACGGAGACTGATCCGCCAGCGGACCAACGATGTGCAGGATCTGACCTTTGTGGCTCGTCTGCATGCCGATCTGAAGTTCGTTAAAGTCCACCGTCGACACGCCCTTGCGCAGCAAGATGTAGCGATGGTCCGCGTCTAGCTTGGCAATCGCTTGCTTCAGCGTGCAAAACGACGGACCAGTGCCACTGCACAGATCCTGATCGACGACGAGCACTTGCTTTGAGGGCACACACGCGCCACGCGGAATGCCAAGCTCTGCGTCGCTGCCGTCTTTGACACAGATGCCTGATGCGCACTCGCTGTGACGAAGACAGGGTCGACACGCATAGCTGCGAGGATCACAGACGGGAGAAGCGCTGATCGCTGCGCTGGTCACTCCGCACTCGCTCGATTCGGCGGCGACGTCGCTGGGCGGACGACAAGCGGCACAGCGACCCTTGACACAGCGAGGCGTGCTCGCGTTTCGCGCCTGACACAGTGCATCTTCACCGGGGAAACACTCGCGACAGACCTTCAGCGCATCGTCGCATAGCGGACTTGAATCCGAACAGCTTGGGCTGTCGGCGCAGGTCTTGTGACACTGCTCGACGCCGCTGATGCGAAGACAGCGCTCACCGCTTGGACAGACGTCCGTCTCGTCGCCACAAAAGTCAGTTGTGGGCGACACGCAACCGGCGGACAGACTCACAATGCAACCAGCGAGAACAGCGGACAGAGCACGTTCGACGAAAGCGGACATAAGGCCACTCCTTTTGCGGCGGCAAAAAGCGCAAAGAGCGGCCCGGAACGTATCAGAACTGAATCGAGGTGAGTACCCCAGAGTAGCGGGGCGCAATGGTCGGCAGGATCGAGACGCGCGGACTCGGAGGCGAGTAAAAGCGCGGATGATGCGATGCGTTGTAGCTCATCCAGATAAGACCCGACACAAACGCCGCGCCACCGACGGCCATCAGCGCATATCCAGCCGGTGCCGAGTTGGTCACAAATAAGCAGTCCGCATCGGTGCAGCGACCATCAAGCAGATACAAGCCCACTCCGGTTCCCGCCGACAACAGGCCCGCCGTCAGCAGCAGCGCGCCCGGCACAATCGACGGTGGCTTGATCACCACATCGGCGCTGCTGTTCGGACGCACTTCCACCAAGCGACTCATGCGCAGGCCGCGAAAGCTGGTCGCCGTCACCGAGTGAAGTCCAGCGGTGGTCTTGTGTGAGGTCTCGATCGCAAGGCCACGCTCGACGAAGCGATCGCCCGACAGGATCTGACTGTCGACGCTGACGCTGTAACCGCGTGGTGCTTCGATGCGCAGCGCCGTCAGACGCTGAAGCAGCAGACGAACCGGCTCCATGTCGCGACGCACTTCAATGTCACGCACCGTCGATTCGTAAGGCTGTCCCGGCGGAGCGAGCACCTCCACGCGATGCGGACCTTCCGACAGCTCCATCACCGGAAACTGCGCACTGACAACGCGGTTGTCGACGCGCACAACGGCATCTTTCGGTTCCCACTCGAAGCGAACCTCGATCGGACGAAGCTGAAGCTCGACTTGCAGCGACGCGCCAGTCTGCGTCACGGTGACGGGCAAGTCCTGCGCCAAAAAGCCGGGCTTTTCGACGTGAACAGTATAGCCACCGAGGAACAGACGAATCGGCGTGCGACCGCTGCGCTCGGGCTCGGATAGCTCACGAACGCCACCGCGACTGTCGATGATCTTGACCTTGGCATCGACGGTGCGGACATCCAGGCGAAGCTGCGCGGTCAGACGCTGGGTCGCAATGACCAGCTCGACCGCCTCGGACAGCGTGCTTTCCAGCTTGGCCGGATCGCGCTTGCTCTCGCGCTCCACGTCGGCGGCAATGCCACGCGCAGCGGGATCAAAGATCGACACCGAGGCCAGCAGATCCTTCTGACGCGGCGACTGAACAATCACGTCGATGAGCCGCCACAGCCCAAGCTGCTCGGTAATCACGGTCCGACACTGATCGTTTCGACAGCCTCGCAGCGACGGCTCACGGGTAAACAGTGCTTCCAGCTTGCTCGAATCGACAAGCTGATAGCGACGACTTGCCGCCAAGCTGGCTGCCGCATATGCTGCTTCACACAGACCGCTCGACGAGCCCACGTCGCAGGCCACACGCACCGCAGCCACCGGCAGGTTCGACGCCGCAGGGTCGGTCTTGGGATCGGTCTTTCCACCCGCTGTGCCCGCAGCCGTCC
The DNA here is from genome assembly GCA_937868485.1 of uncultured Myxococcales bacterium. Lineage (GTDB taxonomy): Bacteria > Myxococcota_A > Polyangia > Palsa-1104 > JAEUJZ01 > JAEUKA01. Next base: position 6,674 of record CALMML010000165.1, read on the forward strand.
CGCTCGCTGCGCCACTTGCTTGGCCCGCACCCGACTTTTTGCGCTTATCGGCAGCTTTTGCCTTGAGCGGTCGCTTGGCCTGCACCGAAGCTGGCGTCGACAACAGCAACACCGCCGCCAGAAGCGACTGCGTCACGGGGCCAGCCCACGCCAGCACGCGCCCCAGTCGAACCGCACGGCTCGGAGCGTTGGCAAAGTGAGCTGACACAGGGTCTAACACCGGGGGACTCAAGGGTGAAAGTTCCATCCCCCGCTCAACGAGGGGGCAGCAAAGTGTATCGTGGAACGCACGCCAAGGAAAGCTAGCAGTCAGAACCGCAGGCAGCCACGCAGCCGCTTTCCCGTGCATCTACCATTTTGCGCTTTTCTGGGTGGATTCGCATCTGTAGGACGAAGTACAAACAAGGGCTGTGACCAAGCTCCGCAACAAGCACTATTACGATGAGTTTTCCACGACTTACGAGCGGCACCGACACGACGGCTACCACGCGTTCATCGACGAGCTGACCACCGACTTGGTTCGTCAATACGTGACGCCGTCGACCCAGCTGCTGGAAGCCGGCTGCGGCACCGGACTGATCCTGAATCGCCTGGTTCCGCATGCCAAGGTCGCGGTCGGTGTGGATCTGTCATCGGGCATGCTGCGTCATGCAGCAGCGCGCAACCTACAGGTCGTGCAAGGCTCGGTGACGGATCTGCCGTTTGCCGATCGGTCGTTCGACCTGGTCTGCTCTTTCAAAGTGCTGGCCCACGTCGAGCAGATTCAGCAAGCGATGCATGAGCTGTCGCGCGTGCTCCGTCCCGGCGGCTATCTGCTCACCGAGTTCTACAACACGCTGTCTCTGCGCTATCTGATCAAGCGGCTCAAGCGTCCGACGGCGATCTCGGAATCGGTCAATGATGAAGCGGTCTACACGCGCTACGACTCGCTCGATCGAGTGCGCTCGTATCTGCCGAGCGATGTCCACGTACAGACCGTTCACGGCATTCGGGTGGTGACTCCGTTTTCGCAAGCGCACCGCTGGCCGGTCGTCGGCAAAGCCCTGCGCGTGGTGGAACGACAAGCCGCCGTGATGCCCGGCGTTCGTCGCCTGGGCGGCTTTATGCTGGTGGTCGCAAAGAAGCAAGGATAGCCCGCTGGTTGGCTATGACGTTCGCACGTAGCGCGCAGCCAACCGCACAATAAGAAGCAGATGAAATGCCTCTTATTGCGCGATGACTTATCGGCGAATCAGGACGCGCAGAACTTCACCGAGCGTTTCATAGCTGACAGCCTGTGGTCCCAGCGCCAGCCGTAGATCCTGCGCAATCATTCCCATGACATCGATGGCTGGCTGCTTGGCGTGCAGTCCCAGCTTGATCCGATGTTCAACAACCGACTCGATAAGAAGCTGCGTGGAGTCTTTGGCAACAGGTCTGCGCGCTCCGCTCCGACTGGAGCTTGGCCGAGACTCTGTCCGGCTGTCCGATTTGACCTCATTCTTCATCGCTGCGGGCGCTTCCGACTTGGGCTCACTGCGGGCCTCTGTCTTCGGCTCTGCTTTGCTCGTCGGCTTCGACTCTGCTTTGCCGCTGACATCGGACTTGTCCGAACGAATCGACAGTGACGAGGGTGCTGGCTTCTTCAGCCCCGCTTTGTTTTCCGCCTTGGCTGCATCCGCCAGCGCCTTCGCTTTCGCTTTGGCCGCGCGACGATCTTCCAGCAGCGTCGTCAGCTTCGGAAACCACTCACTCGGAACCAGCCACGCTCGCGACTCCACCAGACGAATGTCCGCACCGCTTACGTGAAGGTGCTTGCCCAGCTCATCCGGCGACATCTTCAGCAGCGCGCGCTGTCGTTCCAGCCAAATGCCATCCAGCTGCGACATCCGAGGCAGTCGCGACGCAGCCTTGGCCTCTTCCAGCGTCAACAGTCCCAGCTTCAGCATGCGCGGAATCCAGCGCAGCGGCAGCCGAATGTTGTGACGCTCCAGCGCATACAGCTCTGCTTCACTGCTCTGGAGCTTCTGAATCAGCGTCTGCATCCGCACCGCTTTTTCGTAGCGACGCTCGCGCAGCCAGCGACCGTGATACAGCTGAAGCGGCTGCGCGGGATGGGCCGGCGGAGGCTCTCTTTGCGACAGCGAAGACGGCGCCACATCCACCACCACCGCGTCGACAACGGGCACTTCCACAGGAGCCGCAACAGTCTCTACCACAGCAACCGATTCCGCAGCGGACGCAGCCTGCGATGGAGCGGACTCCGCAGCCGTCACCGCGACAGACTCCACCACCGCCGCACTTGGCGTCACCACTTCCAACGTGGTTTCCACCACGGTATCGCGAACCGACTTCACAACCGGTGAAGGAGTCGCTTCCACGACGGATTCCACCGCAACAGCCACCGCGATTTCCACAGCGGATTCCACAGCGCTTTGCACCACAGGAGCCGCAACAGACTCCGCGACAGGAGCCCCTACCGATTCCACTGAAGGAGCCGCGACAGACTCCGCGACAGGAGCCGCTACTTGCTGTGAGTCACTCTGCTGCGATGTCGTTCCCAGCGCAGCGTCGACTTCATCGGGAATCCGAAACGAGAGCCCACGCAACACAGGAAGCCACTCCATCGGAACCGGCTGGCGACGCCACTCGATGGTATGAACGCGACTTTCCGACGAACCCAGCTTGGTTGCCAGCGCTTTGCGTCCGATGGCAATCCGCTCGCGTTCCTTTCGTAACCATCCACCCTCAAGTGAAGCGAAAGTAGTGATCGACTGTGGGTTCTGCTCTGGCTGGTGCGACATCATTCATCCTTGAACAGAGCCCATCTCTGTCACGACACCCGAGACGATATGCCAAACAAAAACCGCTTTTCTGTTTGGTTCACATCTCGCTTGAGCCCCCGCATGAGCGCGTGATCCAGATGGGTATTTAGACACAGATTATCTTGTCTAGGCCCTTCGCGGAAGCCCTGTTTTTGCTTGGGAATCGCTCAGCGCAGTGCGTCAATTTGGGATGAATGAAGGAACGGGTAGGACAGGTGGCTCCCGACGGAACCAAGAGGATCCATCAGAGCACAGCCGGATGCTTCCGACGCTTCCAGATGAAGCCATCCACAATGTAGTGATGCACCGTGAAGCTAAGAGACAGCAGGACCGCGGACGGAATCACAGTCTGTGCATAGAAACCATCGATTCTTTCGCCCAATCGCAGCACCAGATAATACGCAGGTGTCGCGATAAACAGACAGGTCAGATAGTACAGCGCAGCTCGACGGAAACCAGGCTGCGAAAGCCACGACAGCGAACGCGAACTTGGATCGATTCCGCCCGCAAAACGCCGCCGATTGAACAGCCAAACAAACATCAAGTACTGCACGTTATGCCACACGTTCACCAGCAGCCAACCTGAGCTGATGTCTTCGATCAAGATGTAGCCGCCCAAATAGATTCCCAGGTGGGAAAGCATATACAGGGTGTGCCCTATCGCGAGCTGTCCTCGTCGATAAGCCACAAGTCGTGTATAGCCAAAGTACAGCCACAGTCCGACCGAAAGCAGACACCCGCAGACTGTCACTTCCACGGGAACAGTAGGAAGCCAGAGTTGCTGATACAGAAACTCCTCTGGCTGCTGCGTACAGCGATGCAGAAATCCCCACAACGGAACGGACCACAGCGTGACTTCCGACAGCCACATCGGATCCGAAGGGATTCCTCCCGCGCGATGCCGATACTGCTGCGCGATTCCCCAGCTCTGTCTCACGGTATGAAAGAACTGACCAAAGAAGTACATCGTGTACATTCCCGTCAGTCCATACCGTCGCCCAATTCCATACAGACAGCCAAACACCAGCGGAGGCAACAGCACGATCAAGCGCCAGTTGTGCAGTCGATCCTGCGGTGTCCCGAGCAGGTTCGTGTACGTCGCCACCAAGTGGTCGTATCCAAACAGCCAGGTATGCGCGGTGAGCATCGTCAGAAACAGCGCGGGCCAGATCACAGTCACGCCCGACATCACGCTCCCAAGCAGCGCGATGCCGAAGATGAAGCAGAGATCATAGAGAGGATCTTTTAGCCAGCCCGTGATCTGACTGCGCTCGCTGGAACGTGCAGTCATCATCTTTGTGCTTACGTCACCACCGGAACCAGCGGACGCTTCGACGGAACCTGCTGGCACTCTTTGTGATCCCCTTTTTCGACGCACTCTACGTTTTCATGGGAGTGATCACAGTCCGATGAAGTCTTACAGCGATCTCCCAGCTTGGCCTTGTTGGGATCGGGAGGCGGACGCTTGCTCGCACGCGCAGCCTTGGGAGGAGGCGCTTCATCCGCAGAAGCGTTCGTCGCTGAAAACGTCAACAGACAGAGCGATACAGCCACGCCCAAACCATAGCGAACACAGGATCGGTTCATGAGGACTCCTCTTTGCTTGGCGATTTTGCGCCAGAGACTTCGACGATGGAAACGCACAGATCTTGTCTACGGTGTAGATCTCGATCGCGCTACTTGGTCATGTCTTGGACAAACGAAGCCAGCTTATCCGACACCTGATCGTGCGCGCTGTTGATCCGCAGAACCATGTCCGCGTGATCATGACCAGCCAGCTCAAAAGAACGAGTAGGAATCCCAAGCTCTGCCACTTTTCCGACGGCATCATGTCCTGCTTGACGCACGAACGGATAGTCCTTTTCCGCCCACAACAGCAGCAAAGGAGGCATCTTCCCCGACAGCTGATACAGCGGAGACAGCGTCCGCTGAGACGCCTCTGTCAGACCAAAATGTCGCTGTGTCACTTCCTGATTGAACGCAGCATCTTGCTGCTTTGCCATGCTGACAATGTCGAGCACACCCGAGATCGACATACAGCCACGCAGCCGAGTCTGCGCATCCAGCGCAAGCTGCGAAGGATCGACACACAGCGACGTGATCAAATGTCCACCCGCAGAAAATCCAGCCAGCACCAGCCGCTGCGGATTCAGTCCATATTCCCGCGCGTGATTCGTCACAAAGCGAACCGCTGAAGTGACATCAGACAGCTGATCAGACAGCGATGCAGAAGGCAGTAGTCGATAGCTCGGAATCGCGACCCCAATGCCTCGCTGAGCCAGCGCAACCCCGATGTTTCCATGCAGTCCGGTAAACACCTGATGGTAGCGCCTATCTTGATTGCGCCAGAACCCTCCGTGAACGAACACCACGACGGGAACATCGACTTTGTCGCGAGGAAGATACAGATCAAGCTGCTGCTTCGGATCGTGACTCTCTGCAACGTAGGGAATGTCTTGCAGCGTCCGAACTTGCTTCTCTGCTTCGTGAATCCGTAGACCCGGACAGCCCGCCGTAGCGAGCGCAATCAGCGCGAGCGTCCGATGAAAACACACGCCGCGCAGCCGCATCATGACTGACCCAAAAGGGAAGTGATCCCCGTCGAAACAGGGCAGACAAGGGAGTCTCTGCTACGCGCCCAATGCGAGTCCTTCACTAGAACACCGGCGCCATCAGATCTTCCTTCTTCTTCTTTCCTTTGTCCTTGGGAGGCTTCGCTTCCTTGGACTCTTTGACCGCCTTGCCTTCCTTCGGTTCCTTCGTCGAGCTGGCCTTGGTTTCCTTCGGTTCCTTGGGAGGCTTCGCTTCCTTGGGCTCTTTGACCGTCTTGCCTTCCTTCGGCTCCTTCGGTTCCTTGCTCGCTTTGCCTTCCTTCGGCGCTTTCACCGGCGTAGGCTCGGTCTGCTTCGGCGTCGATCCGGTATCCGTCGTGGCTGGCTCTGCCGCCTTTTCCTGCTTCGCCAGCGTGATCTCGAGGTTCTGATCCTCTGCCGTCGCCAGCTCTCGGCTCTCTTCCTGATAGCCCGCCGCACGAATCTTCAGGCTGACCGGCCCGCTGTCCTTTTTCACCGTGAAGGTATACGGCGCTTTGTGCAGCTCTTTTCCGTCGGATCCGATCTGCTCAATCTCTGCATCTGCGGGCTCTGTCTTCACCGAGATCTTGACCTGCGACACCACCTTCGGCGTTGCAACCACCGTCGGACCACTTCCGCGCAGCGCCTTCACCGTCACCATGCTCATCGAGCCCAGCAGCATCGCCGAGGCAAAGCCAATCAACACCGACGCAGGCTTTCGACGCTTCGCCGACGCTTCTCCCGACGCACCCGATAGCGTCATCGATCGCGCCCCCGACTGGGCCGCCGGAGAGTTCGCCAGCTCCAAAGGAACCGCCGACTGAGCCGGCATCACCGACGAAGCAAGCGGACCTCCGCCCGACTGCATCTGTCCCACCGGCAGCGTCTGCATCATGCTCGATGCCATCGGACCGCCCTGCATCATCCCGGGCTGCATCACTCCCGACGCCATCGGATTGCCGGCCTGCTGCGCCTGCTGCATCTGCTGCATCTGCTGC
>CALMML010000166.1 GCA_937868485.1 uncultured Myxococcales bacterium
CTGGAAAGTCAAACGAGCTGCCCTGAAGCTGTAGATTGGAACCGGAATAGTAGAACGAGGTCGAGCTTGAACCATAGGTCGTAGAAATGGTCCAAAGTCGATAGGCCGTTCCGTTGCTCGGATGTTCAGGGAAATCCTTCGGAGACTTGTGAAATTTGTTATACCACCAGTTGGCAGCAGGCGGCGCAATGTAGTGATTCGGCTGATTCTGATCCAGGATCTCAGGATCGCCGCCGTTGATGCGAGTGATTTGCGGATTACGCGGCGTTCCACGCAGCTTGACCACGTAATGGACTTCGTTTTTCGACTTGTCCCAATCAATGCGCACAGTGCCCTTCAGGTTTTCACAGTTTCCCGATGGCGGTGCTGGAACCCAGTCTTCGATGGCTGCGGCAGTGCCTCTCCACAAAGGCAGAAAAAGCTGCCCTTTGTCATCATTTCCCGTCCAGATCGGAGCCAGTACTTTGCAGTCCGCTTGATTCCAGTTTCCAACGCGCGCAGGTGAATTCAGATATGCATTGATGATTGGAAGATAATTGCTCTTATCGCTTCCATCGCATTTCTTCAGCCGACTGTCCTGTGAAAGCTCATCTTCAGGAATCGTGGCTTCAGTTTGGCAAGCAGCAAAGAACAATCCGATAGCAAGACACAGTCTTCGGTCCATTGGACATTCCCTCCGAAAAGTGCCGTCTTATTTGAGTCTAGGTGTGATTGACGCTTGGTCAAGTAGAAGTTTTTTGAACAAAATGTTGATGAAATCGTGAGTCTTTTCAATTGCTTAGCTTGTGTGATGAAAGTCACATAGCTGTGAGCTGTTTTGCTTGTGATCCTCATCACAAGAGCTATTGCTTATTCTTATTGGCAAATGAAAGCGCGGTTCTCAGACGGGACGGACAAGGTGGGCAGATGAAGTCCGGGGGTGTTCAGCGACGAGGTCGAACCAATAGATCGCTTTCAGGGTGCGCGAAGGGACACCTGTGATCCGGTGCTCTCCCGAGGGACGTTGCGTGGTGCGGCTGTGGGTGTCAGCGCGAAAGCAGGTCCGCGAGGTGCGCTTGCTCTTGCTTGGACAGCTCGTCGGTCGGGCTGCGGGCGTCGGCCAGCTGATGCAGCTTCTGGGCGCGAACCAAGCGATCCCGCGCGCGCTGGGTCTGACCACGGGCCCGCGCAAGCTCGGCCTCGGCGCGCAGGATCACGGCATACAGTCGAAGTCGCTCGGGCGTGCCCAGGATCATCGCGCAAGAGGCCACGTCCAGGCTGCCAAGGCGGGTCGCATCCAGCTTCAGGCTGGTCGCCGCGATCTGCTGTAGCTCGTCTTCGGCTTGCTGGTGCTGCTGATCGGACGAGAGCTTCAGCACGCGCTGGATGGCCTGCACGAGCTTCTGAAGCTGCTTCTTGAGAAAGTCTTTTTCGACCTCGCCACCCTCTTCGCGCTGACGAAACATGGGCACCTTCTTCGACGGCTTTCTGACCGTACCTGGCCCAAGCTAAGGCGCGCTGGGCCACGCTGCCAGACCCAGCTCCGCGTGTCCGGTGCGTGCGTGCGCTGTCGAGTGGTTAGCGATTCGGTGCCGTCGCTGCGCCCGTTGTTCCAGTCGCTCCGGCAGCGCCCGCAGTGCCGGTTGTGCCCGTTGCGCCAGTCGTTCCGGCAGCGCCCGCTACACCGGTGCCACTCGACGGGGCTGGCTGGCTGGGCTGCGGCGCGGGCGTTCCTTCTCGCAGTCGCTTGTTGGTGGTATCGACGAAGGTGGAATAGATCTGGCTCAGCTTGTGCAGCCCTTCGCTTCCGCCCGCGATGAGTCCACCCGTCAGCAGCACATCGACCAGCTGAAACAAAAAGCGCTGGAGTTCGGCACTGTGCGTGGTGCCTTGAGGCAGCTCGACGAGCCCTTCCAGACAGCGCAAGCCCGCCACGCTGACCAACAGTCCCGCCGCAAAGCCCGCGCGCATCGCAAACTTCTGCGTACCGATGCGATACGCCGCCCGCTGGAGGTTGAGCTTTCGCAGCTCATCCGTCGCTGCCGCGTACTCTTTTTGATCCTGGCGCTCGGTCGCTTGCTTTTGGCGCTGCTCTTCAAACGACCAGTGTGCATCGAGCGTGATCTGCTCTGGATCGCGCCAGACCCCAACGAACACTTCCAGCGAGCGTTCCAAAAACAGCGACAGAATCACCGCCACCGCCAGAAACGACGTCGCGTGGGCAATCGCATCGGACTGTAGCTTCAGCGCCTGTGGACTCAGCTGAAACAGCAGGATGCTCGTCACAGAGACGATGCCCGTGAGCACGCCAAACGAGTGCCACGAGATCTTGGACGTCGATTCCTGATTCAGCGCGCGGTGCGAGTTTGCCCGGGAATCGGGCTCCGATGGAGGTGCGGAATCACTCGATCTTTTCGCCATCGTGGTGGGCTCCTTGCGTCTTCAGACTAGCAATCTTCCCTGACTTTTTGGGGCGCGTGTGCGTCGCGAAGTGCGCAGCATCAGCCTCGGCGCAGGTTGACAGCCTGGCGGCCCCCGTTTGTATAGTGTGCCTGTGTGGGTCAAGCTGGGTCTAGGAAGGCGGCGGTCATGAAGAGGCTCTGTTCTACGCTTTTGTCTGTGGCGCTGTGGGCAGGCTGCACGGCTTCGCTCAAGTCGGGTGCAGATCTGAAAGCGCTCAGCGCAGAAGAAGAGCAAGTCGTCGCCCAAGCGTCGCTGGAGCTAGGCTGTGATCGCGCGCAGCTTCAGGTGCAGAAGCTGTCAAACGATGGCGAGATGATGGGCGTCAAGAACCATACCTTCAGCGTGCGCGGCTGCGGCAAGCTGGTGACGTACAAGACCTCGTGCGGCTGGGGTCAGTGCAGCGTGTTCAACCTGGCGCAGGTTCAGTCGGTGACACCGAAGCGAATGTAAGCGAGGCCCGGCCCGTGGCAGCCCGCGTCGCTAGTCGGGTGAGCAGGTTCCGCTATCGAACTGGAAAAAGCGCGCGTGAATCGGTGCGTACAGCGCATTGCCAGCCACGATTCCCAGCAGCGTCCACAGCGCCAGCCACTGACCATCACCAAGCTGCACGAGCGCAATCGAAGGACACGCTCCGCACACGGCCCAGCCAACGCCAAACAGCAGTCCACCCGCCAGCGTTCCTTTGTGAATCGGACGCGGTGCCCACTTGGGATGCTGAAGCTTGGCGATGATCGAAAAGCCGATGGCCAAGATGACGACCGCGAGTCCAAAGCCCAGCGTCAGTCGCAGGCTCGCAAAAGTGAACATCTTGTGGACTTCATCCCACGAGCCAAAGCCAATCCGGTGCAGACAGAATCCAAACAGCAGTCCAAGCGCTAGCGTTCCGATCGAGTCTTTCATCGCAGGGCTCCGAGAAGCAGCGATGTGACGATGCCTGCGCCGAAAAACGCGGCGGTGGCGAGCATGCTTCCGGGCTGAAAGCGACTGACTCCGCACAGGCCGTGTCCCGACGTGCAGCCGCCAGCCATGCGCGTTCCGAAGCCGACCAGCAGACCGCCTCCGAACAGGATGCTACCGAGCAGAATCGGACTGTGTCCAAAGGTCGCAAAGAACAGCGTGCGATCGGCGTGTCCTTGCGCCATGCGTGCAGACAGTGCGGCACCGAGCGCGATGGCCACAAAGAACAGGACGTGAACCGGCAGGCTCTGCTTTGAAGTGGGGGGACGCTGCGGCGCGGGCTGGGCTTGGGCGCGAAGCTCTGCATCCATCTGCGCGGCTTGTTCTTCGGTCAGTCCAAACTCTGCAATCGTGGCGGCGCGCAAGGCTTCCAGCATCTCTGCTTGGGACAGCTCGCTGTGGGAATCCGCCGATCGCTTCCAGTTCCTGATCGCATCGGTGAGCGCCGTAAAGCGACCAGAGACCGCGAACATCCGTCCGATGAGCAACCAGTGAAGCAGTGCAACTCCCGACAGAGCCAGCGCACAGAGCCAGAAGGGCCAGTACGTCATTTTGCGACCTTCTTAAGGAGCATTCCGTTCGGGAGTAGATTATCAGGAACCCAGGCCTCGCGCAGATTCCGCTGATAGCGTGCGCAGCGCGTAAAGTCACTGCAGCAGTAGTTTGTCTTCCATACAGCCAGCGTTCCCCCCATTGAAAACAGCGGAAACAACCGGCAGCTCGCTTCATGAGGACACTGAGGCATCTCTTCCCACCTACAGACCCACAGTCCAGTAGCCTGTACTATCGGATGATACAGCCTTGTCCTACGCTGTCACTGCAACTTTTTGTCTGCTCGACGGAAAATCAACCCGATGTGGATGGGATGTTTGGCCTCATTCCTTGCTACGTTGGGCGCAGTCTCTTCCAGAACAGCAGCTCTGTGATCTCTGTGCGTACATAGTCCGGTAGGCGTCCTACTTGGCGGTAGCCGTGGCGATCGTAGAAGCGATGCGCGCTGTCATTGAAGTGGGATGCGAGCAGAAACAGATCGCGGCTGTGTGCGCGAACGTGATCTTCGACCGCAGCCAGGAGCTGTGCACCGATGCCTTGTCCAGTGTGCGTGTCTGCGACGGCAATCAGCTTCAGATAACCACCCAGGCTTCCGAACATTCCGCTGTATGTAAAGCGCGCAAGGCCCCACACCGGACGGACGGTCTGCAAGCCCAAACAGGAATGGGAATCGGAGTAGGAATCGGAAGAGGAATCGGAATGGGAATCGGAGTAGGAATCGGAATGGGAATCGCTGACAGCGACGAGCAGTGCTTCTCGGTGAGCCTGCGCAGGGGCTTGGGAATTGCTGAGCTGACACAGCTCCTCACCGAGCTTTTGCGGATCGGAACCATAGCGAGACAGCAGCGGACCTTGCGCAAGCGCTGTGGCGAGCGCGCGCAGTCCGTGATGATCGGAAGGCTGAGCGAAGCGCACCACCGTGCGAAGGCGGGCGGTCACCGGAGCGTGCTCCATGGGCGAATCCGAATCGAGCTGGGCTCTGTCGGACAGTAGTATTCGCAGATTCCGCAGCCAGTACAGAAGTCGGTGACGCTTGGCTTGCCTTGGGAATCGATCCGCAGCGCACCTTGGATCGGACAGCGATCCAGGCAGACCGAGCACTTGTCCCCGCGATGCGGCAAACAACGCGCTGTGTCAATGGTCGCTTTGCCCATCTGCACTTCGGTTGGGCGACGCAGCGGGACCAGCGCTCCGCTGGGACAGACCGTGGTACAGAGCAGTCCTTCACACAGCACGCACGGCGCTTGGCGGGCGACGATGTGCGGGGTTCCTTGCGCGGCTCCGTACTCGTCGGACAGCGGATGAATCGCTTGACGCGGACAGATGGCTTCGCAGCGACCACAGCGCAGACAGGAATCCGCCAGCTTTGCATCCGAGATGGCACCGGGTGGACGCAGCGGCGGCGGCGGACCTTTGGGACGTACCGCAGAGTCCACCGATCGGCGGAAGATCGAAAACAGCTCGCGACGAGACAGCTTGTCGGCCATGACCTATCGCGTCATGAAGTCACCTTTTTGCGCGGCATGCAAGCGACAACCAGCAGCGACTGCGCGTGACCACTTCCGCACCGCTTGTAACCTTGTTAGTGTCCGCTCTTTCACTGTTTCTACGGGTAAGGAGAAGCCATCATGAGCCACCACCAGCACGGCACTGTATCGACGGGCGCGGACGGGAAGAAGCACCTCCAGGTCCTCCAGAACTTGGACTCGGCCACGGTTCGTCAGCTGCATCGCGAATACATGATGCCGTCGACGTTTCACTACTATCCAGAGTCGCTGGTGCTTCAGCGTGGCGAGGGCATGTTCCTGTTTGATGCGGAAGGACAGAAGTATCTGGACTTCTTTGGCGGCATCCTGACCGTCAGCCTGGGCCACTGTCATCCCGAAGTGGTGGGCGCGGTGCAGCAGCAGCTTGGGACGCTGGGTCATACCTCGACGCTGTATCAGAACGAGTGGATCGTTCGGCTGGCGCAGAAGATGGCCGAGATCACGCCAGGCAACATGCAGCAGTCGTTCTTTACCAACTCGGGAAGCGAAGCCGATGAGATGGCGGTGCTTTTGGCCAAGCTCTACACCGGCAAGCAAGAGATCATTGCGCTGCGTCATAGCTATTCAGGACGCGGCATGTACGCGATCAGCGCGATGGGACATGCATCGTGGCGTCCGATTCCTCCGGTGATGCCAGGAATCAGCTTGATGCCCGCGCCGTACTGTTATCGCTGTCCGTTTGGCCAGACGTATCCGTCCTGTGACATTCGCTGCGCCGATGATGTGAAGGAAGTCCTGGCCACGACGACAACCGGACAGCCTGCGGCGTTTATCGCAGAGCCGATTCTGGGAGTCGGTGGCTTTATCACTCCGCCGAAGGAGTACTTCCAAAAAGTGCTGGAGCCGATTCGCAAAGCGGGCGCGCTGTTCATCTGTGATGAAGTGCAGACTGGCTTTGGTCGCACCGGAACGTACTGGAACGGAATCGAGCACTTTGGCGTCCAGCCGGACATCATGACGTTTGCCAAAGGAATTGCTTCGGGCATGCCGATGGCGGCAACGATCACCAGCAAAGAGATCGC
>CALMML010000167.1 GCA_937868485.1 uncultured Myxococcales bacterium
ACTGCTTGATTCGGGTTGATTTGCGGTGCATCCTGCGGAGCCTCGGCTCTTCTGACGACGTGTGTCGCCCCAAGTAGATTCGTCGCCACGATTCCCAGCAGCTCGTTGCAGAACGCATCCATTCTCTTCCTCGTCACGCTCGCTGGTGTTCCCAATTCCCAGATCGTCTTGCATTCCCACTCTGCTTGCCGCAGGAGTCCGGAGCGAGGAAGATCTGTGTTCATCAGCCGAACGGTTGTATCGGCAGGTTGTTGGTTGAGCAGACGGATGACTTCCTCTCGATGGGGAGTACCGAAGGACACTTGCGTGCGCAGAAAGAGAGTCGCGCTCTTCCCTCGCGGAAAGGTCTGTTCTCGGATCGACCGCGTCGAGCGCGAGTCCATGATAGGAACCACCCAGAAATCGGCGGAAATGGGAAGCCGACTGGCCTCGGCTGGACCCAAGTCCACGATGATGAGCTCTGGATTGGCGAGCATCGCTCCGAATCCCAGGTTGGGGAGGTACTCGACAATGTTGTCGATGCCGACCTCGACCAGGAGATCGGGCGGACAGTGCGCGAGCTTGAGCCGCTTTCTACTGTTCCAGTGACCATCGATGTACTCTGCGTCACTGCCGAGTCGGCGGAGCATGTCGGTGTTGCGATCGACAGAGACTCCGAGCGTATGCAGTCCAAGCCGAGCGGCGAATGCGGCCGTATGGGCTGCGAGGGTAGTGCAGCCCGTTCCGCCCGGAATGCTCCCGAACCCGACAACGATGGGTGACGATGGATTGCTTGGTGTGAGTGGGTTAGCCATTGGTCTTCCTCCCCTTGTTAGGAATCCCCGACCACGCGGGTCGGAGTGATGGAATCGACTGGATTCCGTCTGTGTATGCTTCATCCCAAATCGCGCGGCAGTACCCAACGAGCTGGGCAGAGCGTGATTGCAACCAGGCAGCGGTCTGAGGGTTGCGTGCGCGATAATGGAGCTCGCTTGCCAGCTGTTCGACTGCCCACGCCGAGCTCCGTTCCTTCGTGTTCCCTCTGCGCTGCGCAACGACGGTCTGTTCCGCCAGAAACAGATACAGCCCGCGTCGATGCAGCCAGTACGCATCGGCCTCTTGGCGTTTGTCGTCAGGGAGCAGCGCTCGCTTCCTTTCGATGACACGATCAAGGAATCTCTCTGCCTCGTTCCGCTCCGCGGTAGAACACTCCGCAACCATCTGCTGAAGACGCCTGATGCGGCCGCCGATTCCCAAGCCGTCGAGTGGCCACTCCACCGAAACTCCCAAGCGGGACAGGTATTCCTCTCCTGCGAGTCCGATGTAACGAACGGCCAGCCCGGTATAGTGCTGTCGCAGGTACTTCGTCACACCATCGGCCCAGTGCTCTCTGTCGCGAAGCCGCATCTTGAGGAGCGACTTCTCGTAGGGCGCGATCACTTGCTCGGGAAGGAGGACTCCGAATCCCGCCGACAGAATCACCCACTCATCACAACAGCGCTCTGCGAAGCGGCGCGCCGCTCGAAACAGCGGACTCACATACAAGTCCTTCGCAGGCGCAGGATGGTCGAGCTTGGTCTTTCCACATCCTACCAAAGCGACGGTGATGGTGCGGCCAGACAGCCGCAGTCGTCGCGATTCCTCTGCATCTGACTGCGCCTGCTGCTGTCTCTGAAATGCCCGCTCCCATTCCGCTTTTTCTGCGATCTGCGCTGGCGTCGGATGGTCTCGCTCCTGCACCATGCGCTGATAGCTCGCGCAACGATCACAGGACGGATTTGTGCCTGCGGGCTTGCGGCAGAGCGAACACTTCGGATGCGATTCCTTTTGTAGATCAACGCGACGCATCGGAGTCTTGGCCTTGTCCGGCTGGAACTCGGACAGACGACGCTCCATCATCGCAATCGCTGCCAGATCATCCTCTGCAACGATAGTCCCGCGGGCTCCGGGGGACTCGTAGCGGTATCCCTGCGGATCCTTCAGCAGCGTCAGCCAGTGCTTGCGGGAACGGCTCTCCCAGTGTGCAAGGACAGACGTATTCATTTAGCCCTCAACGAACCTCTTCCGGCAGCGGCCGCATTGGATCTCTGTCTGATTCAGCGTCGTGCGCGAGACCCGGATCAGGAATCCGCACGCGCAGCTGCAGCGCAAGTTGCGGCCGTTCGGTGTTTGAACACCGAGCTTTCTCTTCCGGTTCCAGCGACGAAAGACCTGGATCTCTCGTCCCAGCAGTGCGATCTGTTCACTCCACCGCTTCTCTGTTTCTTCTGTCAAACTGGTGTGTGCAAAGCCGTAGTGACCCATCTGCTCGACATGCAGACCCAGCTCCTCTGCGGTCTTCCGAAACGCTCGGTTGTGGTACTGGTTCGCAGAGCAGTCCTTGATCCCACGCACAAAGTTGCAGGCGTGCGCAGCCTCGTGAAGCAGTACCTCCAGCACATCGCTCGCCGTCCGATTCAGGTACTCTGCAACCAGCACCACCTCATGCAGATTCCCTTCCGTTCTGTGCTGCCACTTGAGCGCCCAGAAGTGGCCAATCTTCCGCTGCGAACGCTCACCTGGCGCAGTCAACAGAACCACAGGAGGTACATCTACATGCGCCGCACGAATGGCCGACCACACTGCGTCCAGCGTCGTAAGCAGACGAACGGACTCGCCTCCGGCCGGTCTGGGATGCACCGCATCTTCCTGTTGCGCTTGCGTTCTCGCTGCCATCTCCCCCTCCCATTCCCTGTTGTTACACCGCCCCCAGATAAGCTCGTCCGCGCTGAGCGCTACTTCACAACCTCTGCGTGGAGCACCGTTCCTTCATTCAGTACGGTTTGCTCGGTGCCGTCGGGCTGCACGTACCAGATCTCTTGTTCGATTCGCCACTTCAGACCGGGCTTTGGCTTCAGCTCCGCGACTTTGTTGCGACCCATCACCACGAGACGATCGAGCGGCCATGGCTGCTTGGGATCGACCCGCTGCGCCAAGACAATCCTCTCTACTCTGCTCTCTTTTCGGGCTCGACCCCACAGGCCAATCGCCAGAACCGTGTAGCGATAGATCTGCTCACCAGGAGGCTGATAGCCGCGAGAGCCTTCGGGCTTCGTCCCCGACAAACCCTCTGTCTCTGCCACAATCGGTGTCTGCGCAGTCTCCGCGGGCTTCGGCTTGTCTCCGACATGGAAGAACAGAATCTGCGCTTCACTTCGTTCAGTTTCTTCCACTGGCTGATTGATGACAGGCTCGACGTTAGGAGGGTCACTGCTTGGGACCACTCTGTAGTCCTCTGCCGAAGTCCAGCGTCGATAGAGATCTTTTCCTGCCTCGTCGGCTTCCTTGGCCGTGGCGTAGCGGCGCTGATTGGACGACCACGCATTCCCCACCTTCATTTCGGCCTTGTAGGAGTTCACTGCTTCGGGAATCTGTGTCTTTCCGGTTGCTGCGACTTCCACGCTAGGAATCCGATAGCCATTCCGATCGAGCTCTTGACTCGGATTCCAGTGCCACCCCTCCCAGACACGACGGTTGTACGAGATCTGGGCCCATGGCTTCTTGTCCTTGGCAACACGGCCGGCGAACCGCACAAAGTTCCCACTCCCAAGCTGATTCTTGACGATAAAGTCGTCGACCACATCCACTGCCTGACTCAGATTCTCAATCGACTGCCATACCAGCGGAATCGAGACAGAGCCCTGCCGGGTGCTCGGTGCAAAGTCCGGGTTTGGGTGTGCCTCCAGCGCGACATAGATTCCGTAAGGCGGAGGCACAGCCCGCGCTGCGCTTGTCCAGAGCTGAACCGTGATCCGACGCAGGAACTCCTTTCGCTGCACGAGCCAGCTTGCGAACGCTCCGCGCTGAGAATCAGTCTGTGCCGCGGCAATCACCTTCTGACGGAATTGGTCGAGCGCCCACCGGATCGCATCCTCCCCTTCCTTCCCATCATCGAGCGCAGCGATGACGAGCTGAGCCAGCGACCGGAACATCGGCCCGCGCTCCTCCCAGTAGCGGATGATCGCGGCCTGCTTGTCCTGCGTCGTCTGTGCAAGGTTTTTGTCGCGCAGCTCGCTCACGTAGTCCGCAGCCAGTCGCTTCAGCTCGTCAGTGTCTGCCATTTGCTGTCCCCCCTTCGCGATTCCCTAGTCGTCATCCTCAATCGAACAATCCAGCAGAGAGGCAGCAAAGACCGACTGAAGCTGCTGCACGACGGCCAGGACCGCGCTTGTCCGGATACGCCGCGCGTGGCGCACCGTCAGCGTGAAGTCGTGAACATTCCTAAGCGTCTGGAAGTCGAAGGAAAGCGCCCCCGCCTTGACCTGCCTGAACACCGCTGTCAGTTCCTCCTGATCGCGAGGGTCATCCGCAGAAAGCACGATGACGCCCTCCTGCCGACTGAAGCTGCTGCTTTGGATATCAAAACCGAAGTGGCTGAGCAGTAGGATGAGCGGAAGCAGCTCGATGGAGTGTTTCTCGTAGTCTGCGAGCTTCAATCGCGCCTCTGAGAAGCTGCGTCCCGTCTCGGATAGATGCACGGTCTCACTTTCTGCGGGCCTGTCCTCAAGCTGATAGAATCCTCTGCGCAGTACGAGTGAAACCGTGCGCTTCCGATTCAACCGCTCTGCCAGTGCCTTGGCTTCAGGTGTCTTCCTGTCGGTGTAGTGCGACGGAATCTTCGGTATCCTGGCGGCACGCTCGCTGAGTGCTTGCATGGCTCTCTCTGCTTTCCGGAACTCTGCTTCCGAAGCAAACAGCACTTCCGTGTCACCGATCCGAGCACGATAGCCGCTGGGCGACGCGGTTTGTTCTTCACCGGCAACGGCTACATTTTGATCTGTTCGCGTCATGTTCTTCCGTTCTTTTTGATCTCGACCCGCGCCGAGTCACAAGCGATCAACTTCCCATCGCTCAGCTTCGCCAAAAGAAGGACGACAGAGCCCGGCCAAGCGCGTGTGTAGTATTCCTTCTCGGCCGCGTTCTGTGCATCGACGGCTGCGGTGAAGGACTTCATGCTGCGGATCTCTCCTTGCTCGGCAATCGCGACCTGAAACGAGCGGACCGACTCTCCCTCGCAGCCGTTGGTCATGAAGGCGACCGGCAGATCGTTGCGACGAAGAACCCGGTAGAGTGCGTCAACACCAGCAATCACATCTTGGTCTGGGCCACCTTCCCGCATCTCGCTGTGCAGCGAGCGCCGAAGTGCGAGCAGACGAGACGCAAAGCGCGCAGGATTTCCCTCGTACACGCCCAGCGCCAGCAGCGTGCAGAACTCATGAATCTCGCTGGCCAGTTTGGGATTCATGCTCCGTCCTTTCCCTTTCGTCTCACCTTGCGCGCGGGAATCAGCGTGATGTCTCCACTTACGGCGATTCCCTGAAGCTGCACGTCTCTCTCTGAGTCTTCAAGGAGCGTTCGCCACGCGGCCGCCAAGACCGCAGCGTCGGTGTCACTTCCCAGCGTGAACAGCTGCAGAGGCTTGTGGTCGGCGCGAGTGAACAACACCACGCGGTACTTCGCGAAGCGCGCGGACACATCGAACTTATACGACCACAGATCGAGCTGTTTCCCGAGCGAGTGCAAAAGCGCCATCATCACATCGGTGATGTCGTCTGTCGCCCACTCCAGCACCATAGAGTCGCGTAGCTCGGATCTTCGTGGCGATGGGATTACGTCTCGTTGCTTCTTCAGGAGGTCGAGGTTTCGATGCGATGCAATGGCCTGCCCAAGGTGACTGAGGACAGCATCGCGATTGCCACAGTGTTGGATGGCTTGGCTTAGCGCAAGCGCCAGTCTGTGAAACGTCCGCCACCCTTCAGATACATTGTCATCCCACGCCTTGCGATTGCTCATGGTTCCCCCCAAAGCGCGATGTTGTGGCGCGAGCTGCGAGACAGATCGTGCATCCGCATCAGACCGCCCCCATCACCGTGTTCACCGCCGTTCCGCCCGTCAGTGTCGCGGTTGTGATTCCGGTATCTGCGCGAAAGGAATTGAGCCGATTCACGACTGGAATCGCGCCACCAGGATTCCCCCAGATCATCACGGAACCGGACGTCCACGCGCTCGCGCGGAACACCGAAAGCGCCACACCGATGGCGGTCACACCTGCGGTTGCGTTCGGAGTCACCAAGATGAAACGGATCGGAACCGCGGTGTTGTTCAAGATGTACTGCGAGCACCGCAGCAGGCCGATTCCGATCGCACCTGCTGTCGTCGCCGTGCTCAGCGAGCTATCCACAGTCAGATTCCCTTCGATGTTGCAGTCGGTCAGGCTCAGCGTACAGACCTGTGACTGCGCGACATCAGGACCGAGCTGCGCAACGATTGGCGAAGTTGTCATACCGACGCCCGGTCGGTTCCACAGGTCCACGCGGCTGCACTCGATCGCGCCCGATTTCTGTCGGATCGCAACGGAAGCGGGGTTTGTCGAGCGGAGTCGGCAGTCCGTGATCAGAATCTGGCTGGTTCCGGTTCCAGCGGTGAAGGTGTTGTCCGCCAGAATTGCGGGAACGGAACCCTCGATGGCAACGTCGGTGAGGATGAGCTTTTGACTGCT
>CALMML010000168.1 GCA_937868485.1 uncultured Myxococcales bacterium
CTCCGACGGCAGCTCCGACGGCAAGCTCGACGCATCCACCGGCAGTGTCTGCTGCTTCGTCGGATGTGGTCGCTCCGCTCCCCCGCGGGATCGCGCCGAGTGAGCGAGCACGGACCATCCTGCCAGAGCTGTCCGAGCCTGCGCGGCCTGATCCTGTAGAGCGTGCGGCTGACAGCGACGAGCCGCGTGGCCTGGACTTGGTCCTGCGCACGGCTCCAGTGCCAGTTGCTCAGCGGCCTCCGTCGCTGGAGCTGATGCGCTTGTCGGCACTGGCGCGTAGCTTTCAGCACTTGGGCTGGTCGGATGCTCGTCTGGGACTTGGCCAGAGCGCTCCTGCCACCGCCGCCGCTGTTCCGTCGAGCGCTGGCGCCGGGCCGCTGACCTATGCCGCGCTCGCGTCTGAGCCAAGCTTGCTTTCGTCGGCACGGATTGCGTCGGGCGCTGCACTGGCTCAGACGATGGTTGCGCCGGATGCGATTGGGAAGCGAACGGCTCCAGCTTCCCCGTCGAGCAGTCGTGTGGCTGCAAGCCCGCCTGTGGCACCGGCTCCGACCCCCGACGTTGCGCGTCGTCAGGATGCACCGGTTACACCGACGCTGACTGGGTCCGCAGCTGGGTCTTTGGCTCCGGCTGTAACCTTTCCTGCGGCTTCGTCTGCACTGCCTTCTTTCGATGCTGGCTTGCCTGACGCTGGCTTGCCTGACATGGGCGTAGCCGCCGCTGGCTCGGTGGATGCGTCTGGGCCCGCTGCTCATTCCGCGAGTCAGATTCCGTCTATCGAGCCCGTTTCGCGTGAGACTGCGACCCGTCCGACGCTGGCAGATCCTGCTGTCGCGCCTTCTGGGATCGCGCAAGCTTCCGCCTTTGCCTCGTCGCGTGCGATGGCTTCGCTCGTCCCGGAGCGAACGGTGGCTTCTTCTCGTCGCGCAGTCGTTGCTGAGATGGCCGACTTGCTCGGGCCGTTTACGCCTGGACTTTCGCCCTCCATGTGGCTCGGCGAGACGGTGAGCAATGAACGCGCAGCCGCTTCCGCCTCTCGAACTGACGGACGTGCGGCACCTCGCGCTCAGACGAAGCCTCTGACGGCACCTGGACAGATCAGCTCGAAGATCGAGCAGTTTGCCGCTCAGCTGGGACTGGCGACGGGTCTTCCGCTTCCGTCTCCCGATCGTCCCCAGGCGGCGGCGCAGTGGAGCCATGCTCCAGGTCTTGCCTCGTCGGTACAGCGACTGCTGTTGGCCCAGGCTGACTCAGCGGGCGCTGTCGAGTCTCGTGCACTGCCGCCGCTACCGATGCTGGCCGCCCCGGCGGTGGAGCGCGCTGGCGACAAGCTTCCGTCTGCAACGCGCACCGCTTCTCTTGTGGCCGATAAGGCTGCGACGAAGCTTGAACGTCCGATCGCAGCCACCGGACTGCCGACGGCTGTCATCGCATCTACCGACAGGGCAAGCGGCACTGCTGGCTCTGTGACGGAAGATCATCGAGAGACAGCGATTCCTCGTCCACGCGCAGTCGCACCAGCGTCCCTCGACCGTCGCGAAGCGCCAGCGTTGGACGTTGCTCGTGCGGTATCGGCTGACTCTGCGGCAGCACCGTCGGTATCGACTTTCCCCGCATTGTCGGCTCGTCCCTGGCAGCAGCTTGGCGGCGTCGCAACCCTCGCTGAGCTGTTTGCTGCTGGCGTCGGGTTGTCGTCGGGGACTGCTCAGCGTGCTGCGGACTCTGCGGGCCTGTCGCTGGCTCCGTCCGTGTTGCCGTCCTGGCTGGCGCTTCCTCCTCGTTTGCACCAAGCCGCTGCCGAGCCTGCTCCCTCGTGGGCGTCGCCAGCGCTGTCGTACCTTGCTCCCGATGCTACGTCACCTGTCGTCGCAAATCGCGAGCTGCGGACTGATTCTGCGTCGCTGCGGAAAGAACTTCCTGCTGCTGTCAATGCCCGTCGAGAGTCCTCGGTAGAACTTGCTCCGGTTCGTCCGAATCAGAGCGCGCTACCGTCGCACGCATCCGGTTCCGCATCGGAATTGGTCGTTCCAGCGTCGTTCGTCCCGGCGCTGTCGACGGCAGAGGTTCTATCGCAGAATTCGGAGCGCCCAGCTGCTCGTCTGTCGACGGAACCTGCTCGCTGGCTTGGTCAAGTTGGCGGACTGGCTGCCAGCACCGAGTCGTTTGCTCGCGCTCACGGCATCGCTCGCATCGAAGAGCTGGTCGGCCCTGGCGCCGCCGAGACGACTGCTCCGTCTCGATTTGTGTCGCTGTCGGGCGGTCAAGTCCTTGTCTCGTCGGATGTCAGACGACAAGACCGAGCGGTCCGTGGTGCTCGTCAAGCTGCGGCTGAGACGGTAGATTCGTCTTTTTCCTCTCTCGCATCCGCAGATTCACCGTCGCGGTTGCTTCAGCCTGCCTGGCAGCGTCCCGGTGGAATGGCGCTGCGAAGTGAGCTACTGGCGACGCAGATGACCGGCGCGCTGCCATGGATTCAGCCGAGTGAGGCCAAGCAGTGGCACAATGCTCCGGGCGTTCCGTCGCGGTTTGCGCAGATCCTGGCATCGACCGAGTCGCAGGATGTGCTGCCTCGCTGGGCGATGGGTCCGCAAGGGCTGCTGTTCGTCGCGGGACCGCAGGCCGAGCAGGCTTCGTCTGCACGTCGCGCTCCCGTCGAGCGTGTGACTGGCACTCCTTCTCGCGTCGCAGCTCCATCGCAGGATATCGCAACCTCGCGGCGTCCCTCGGTGGGGATTTCCGCGTCGTCTGACGTGTCGCTGGCGCCTCGCTTGTTCGAGGGATCGTCGTCGCTCGCTTCGTCAGTGGCTTCGCCTGTTCCGTCTCAGCCTTCGTACGTTGCCTCGGCGGTGGCTTTGCCGCGCCCGTCGGAATCCGTCGCTGGTTCGTCGCTTGCGCCCAGTGTGCTTCGCTCGATCTTCGCTTCGTCAGCACCGGAGCTTCCGTGGCTGCGCGTCGGTGGTATGGCCGCACTGGCGGAGCTGTTTGCCGCAGGCGTTGGCGTCGGAACGGGCGCTGCACAGAGCGTGGCACAGTCTCTCGGTGTGTCGTCGGGCCGATCGCTAACCCCCGATTGGCTGCTGAGCCTGGCTGAGCGCGCTGGGAGTCCCGAGCTGGCTGCTCGATTCAGTGCCCTGTTGCCGTCGCTGGTTCTTCCATCGGTTGCGCGTCCTGCGGATGCCAAGCCTGAAGCGATGGCTCGCCCAGCGAAGACTGGCTCCGTCGCGCCAGCCAGTCTGCCGGCTGTGGCCAGCGATGCATCCTCGACGGCGCGTCCTTCGCTTCGTTCTCTTCTGACGGGCGGGCTGGCTGCATCGGCGGAGTCGTTTGCTCGTCACTTCGGCATCGAGCGCATCGCTGGATCGTCTGAGACGAACTCATCGACGGATTCTGTCTCTGACGAGGCTGGTCGCTGGCTCAGCGTCGCTGGCGGGATGGTATTTCTTCCCAAGGATCAGGCTACGCAGCCTTCGTCTGATGCTCGTCAAGAGCCAAAGCACGCGAAAAAGCCAGCTACTCCCTCGCTGCCGGCTGGACAGCTTGGTGCGACGGCACTGCGCAGTGAGATCTTCTCGGCGCTCCTCGGACCGCAGCGAACGCTGGGCGATGTCGTCGGTCGCTCGTCGCTCAGTGCGCTTTCCGGCTGGGATGACTTGTCGTCGCTGCTGGTTAGCTTGCCGAAGGCGCATGAGTCGTCGGAGCCAGTGCTTCCTCGCTGGGGATTGAGTGGCACGGGCGGCTTGATGTTCGTCGGGGCTCCGTCCCTGAATAGAGCGCGCGCAGGCTCCCAGCTTCAGACGGAGCAAGCGGCGGCACCTCGTCGGAATGTGGCAGCCAAGAAGGATTCAACTGCTTCGTCGCTGCCGGGCTCGCTGGCGAGCTTGGCCGAGTCGGTGGCTGCGCGGTCTGCATCGATGGCACCGTCAGCGCAGCACATTGCTTCGCCGCTGCTCTCACTCGTCGCTGGTCCGTCAAAGTGGGCTGATGCTCGTCGTGGTGTTTCCGACGTAGAAAATGCCTATTCGCAGCGTGTTCTGACGAGCTTTCCTCGACAGACGCAGGCGAGCGGAGCGGAGTCGACGCCAACGTCGCTGTGGCCCAGCACGATGCTTTCGCAGGTTCAGCGCTTGGAAAAAGTTGTGTCGATGCTTCCGTCGGAATGGCAGCCTTCGCTCAAGGTTGTGGCTGCGCTTCGTCAGAGCGGCGTCGCGCAGACTCCGCTGTGGCAAGAGCTTCCGAAGGCGCTCAGCACCGTCAAGCCGTATGAGACTGCCGACGATGGCGAGAGTTCTCCGTCGAGCTTTGCGCCCGTATCGGCTTCGGCGCTGCGCTCTCCGTCGCTGTCGATGGTGAGTCGTCCGGCGCAGCCTGAGCCGAGCGCTCGTCCGGCGCCCGTGCAGAGTGAAGCGAGCAAGCAGCAGTCGGTCGAGCGGGCCATGTCCGAGGCCGTTGCGTCGCTCATCAAGTCGGGAGGTCAGGCGGCTGCGTCGGCGCGACTGCTCGATGCCATTCGCTCGCAGGCGACCAGCCAGTCAACGCGCAGCGACGATCGCCTGAACCTGAGTGACCTGACGATGATTGCGCTGTCGATGGGACAAAATCGGATTGCAGCCTCGTCGCCGGATCATCCCAAAGAGCGTCTGGAACCGAACGTCGGCAACGCGCTGCGCATGAAGCACTCGAAGCACGTCGAGGACGATAAGAACTCGTATCGCAAGACCGTGTCAGAGCACGCCGAGCAGGTCGTCAAGTACATGAAAGATCAGCTCGAAAAGTCGAAGATGCGCGGACAGTTCTAGCCAGGCCTTCTCTCGTCGCTGATTCTTCCCTTTTGCCTCGAAAGACCACGGATTCACGCTCGGCCAGTTCCGATTTGACGTCGCATGGGCGGCGGCGTGTCGCTTCAGTCAGGCATCGGGCGGTCTGGTTCTCAACGGCTCTTGCGTCGGAAATCGCTGGAGTCGCTTGATCCCAGCGTGCGGCCCTGTAATGATGCAAACCCTCTATGAGCACCGCCAATCCCTCTGTCGTCGCGCAGCCCCGTCGCACACCACTCTATGAGCGTCACGTTGCTTTGGGCGCTCGCATCATCGACTTCGGCGGCTGGGCCATGCCCGTGCAGTACGAGTCGATCTTGGAAGAGCACAAGGCCGTTCGGACCGCCGTCGGACTGTTCGATGTCTGCCACATGGGAGAGGTCGAGTTCGTCGGTCCCGGTGCGCTGTCTGCCGTCGAGCGGCTCGTATCGAACGATGTGCGCAAGCTGGTCGACGGACAGGCTCGCTACACCGTGGTCTGTTACGAAGACGGCGGCATCGTCGATGACTGCATTGTCTATCGAGAGCACTCCGAGCGCTTTGTCATCGTGATCAATGCCGCCAACGTCGACAAAGATGTGGCATGGTTTGAAAAGAGCGTCGAGGGCTGCAGCGACGTCACCTTCCGCAACTTGTCGGATGACTACGGGCTGATTGCGGTGCAAGGTCCGCTCGCGGTGTCGCTGCTTCAGCGCCTGGCTCCCGAGGCTGAGCTTTCGCAAGTGAAGTCGTTTCACTTCCGCAAGGCTGAGATGCTGGGGATTTCCGTCTGGGCTGCGCGAACGGGCTACACCGGGGAAGATGGCTTCGAGATCTTCGTTCCAGCAAGCGAGACGGCTCGTCTGTGGAATGCGATGCTCGAAGTGGGCAAAGATCTGGGCGTCAAGCCGATTGGACTCGGTGCGCGCGACACGCTTCGTCTCGAAGCCTGTCTATCGCTGTACGGCAACGACATCGACGCGACGACGAATCCGTTTGAAGCCAACCTGGGCTGGGTCGTAAAGCTCGATCATGACTTCATCGGTCGTCCTGCGCTCGAGGCCATCAAGGCGAAGCCGCCGACGCGCAAGCTGTGCGCGTTTGTGATGGATGGACGCGGCACGGCTCGTCACGGATACAACATTTATGCGACGGAAGCGGGTGGAGATCCGCTCGGCGTTGTGACTTCGGGAAGCCTTGGACCGACAGTTGGAAAGAACATCGGTCTTGGCTACGTTCCCGTCGGAAATGCTGAGATTGGCAGCCGCATCTTCATCGACTGTCGCGGCAAGCGCATAGCGGCTCAGGTGGTGAAGTCGCCGTTTTACCGTCGCCCAGCGCTCTAAACACACAAACCTCTACGGGACACTTTACGATGAGCAAATACCCTGCTGACCTTCGCTATTCCAAGGACCACGAGTGGGCTCGCATCGACGGCAAGCGCGCTGTGATTGGCATCACCGACTTCGCGGTGCACCAGCTTGGTGACATCACGATGGTGGAACCGCCCAAAGAGGGTGAGTCGCACAACCGAGGCACGCCGATTGGCTCGGTCGAATCGGTGAAGGCCGTGTCTGACATCTACGCGCCGCTGTCGGGCAGAGTGGTAAAGACCAACGATCCGCTGCGTGATCAGCCGGAGCTTCTGAACGAAGACTGCTACGACGAGGGCTGGATCGCTGAGTATGAGCTGTCGAACCTCGACGAAGCCAAAGAGCTGATGACGTCGGAAGAATACGCTCAGTACGTCAAGGATCAGGGCTAAGCAGCGAGCTGGCGGTGTCTCTGACTCCGCGTCGCTGTGCCGGTGCCACGATGCGCACTTTGCCGTCGTGGTGACATTCTTTGGCAAGGACTTCCATGCGATACATTCCTCATACTGACGCTGACGTGGCGCAGATGCTGCGTGTGATTGGCGCGCCGTCCGTCGAGTCGCTGTTTGCCCATATCCCGTCGCAGCTTCGACTGGATCGACCGCTTGACATTGAAGCGCTCGACGAAATGACGCTGATGGCTCACTTGGGGCAGCTCGGCGCAAAGAGCAGTCCATCGACGGGTGCAACCGTTCGTGAGGGAGCCGCGCTGTCGTTTCTGGGCGCGGGCCTGATTCCGCATCACGTTCCCGTCGCTGTGGACATGCTTCTTCAGCGGGCTGAGTGGTACACGTCGTACACTCCGTATCAGCCCGAGGTCGCGCAAGGCACGCTGCAAGCGGTGTTTGAGTATCAGACGCTCGTCGCTGAGCTGTTTGGTCCACCGGCTATCAAAGGTCAGCCTGCGCCGTATGTCAGCAATGCCTCGATGTACGACGGTGCATCCGCCACGGCGGAAGCGGTGCTGATGGCGCGACGGATCACGGGTCGTGGCGTTGCCATTTGCTGTGGCGCCATTCATCCGCAGTACATGGGCACGCTGCGCTGTTACCTGGACGGCGTCGATGCAGTCGGTCAGGCTTCGATCAAGACGGTAGGCTTTGGTCCCGACGGTCGAGTCGACTTGCAAGCGCTTGGCGGGCTGCTGGCCGAGCTGGGCAACCAAGTCGCTTGTGTGCTTGTACAGAGTCCAAACTACCTGGGTGTGCTGCAAGATGTCGCTGCGATTCAAGCGCTGGCGCACAAGGCTGGTGCGCTGACGGTGGTGGCCTGTCCTGAGCCTCTTGCGTTCGGACTCGTGAAGTCGCCGGGCAGTCAAGGGGCTGACATTGTCGCTGGTGAGGGCATTGGCTTGGCTTCGGGTCCGTCGCTGGGTGGACCGGGTGTGGGCCTTTTTGCGGCGCGCAGTGAGCACCTTCGGCAGATGCCTGGTCGTCTGGTCGGAGAGACCGTGGACCAAAGCGGTCGTCGTGGCTACGTGCTGACGCTATCGACGCGGGAACAGCACATCCGTCGAGAGAAGGCGACGTCGAACATCTGCACCAATCAGGGCCTGATTGCGCTGGCGTTCGCGATTCATGTCTGTCTGCTCGGCAAGAGCGGCTTCCGTCGCCTGGCGGAAATCAACCTGGCCAAGAGCGAGTACTTGAAGCAGCGCTTGTCGTCGCTGCGAGGCTTTAAGCTCGCGGTGTCAGGTCCGACTTTCAACGAGTTTGCGATACAGGTTCGTGGTCGCGCGTCCGACGCTGCGGCGAAGCTGCGTGAGCGCGGGATCTTTGCTGGCGTTCCGCTGGATCAGCCAAGCTATGAGCTTCCGATGCTGCCCGACGCGGAAAAGACGCTGCTGGTTGCCACGAGCGAGCGCCACCAAAAGGCTGATTTGGATCGCTTGGTTTCTGCGCTCGACGAGGTATGTCCATGACCCAGACGAACAACGGTCCGGTGGAGACGCGGCATCTGCTTCATCATGAGCCGCCGATCTTTGAACAAGGCGCGACGGGTCGCTCGGGGGCTTCGCTGCCGACGCTGGATGTTCCTGACGTGTCTGCCGAGGCGCTGCTCGGTGACTTGCATCGCGATGTCGCTCCGGCGCTGCCAGAGGTGTCCGAAGTCGATGTGACGCGGCACTTTACGAGGCTGTCGCGCTGGAACTACGCGATCGACATCGGCATGTATCCGCTCGGGTCCTGCACGATGAAGTACAACCCGAAGGTCAATGAGCGCGTCGCTCGTCTGCCGGGCTTTGCGGGACTGCATCCTGCGCAGGCGGAAGAGACGCTGCAAGGTGCGCTCGAGCTGATGTATCGACTCGAGCGCGCACTGTGTGAGATCAGCGGCTTTGCGCGGGTGACGCTTCAGCCAGCGGCGGGCGCTCACGGTGAGCTGTGCGGGCTCATGATGATTCGCGCCTATCACCAAAGTCAGGGTCGGTCGCCGCGCAAGGTGCTGATTCCCGACTCGGCGCACGGCACCAATCCGGCGTCGGTGACGCTGAATCAGATGGAGTGCGTGCCGCTCAAGACCTCAGCCGATGGTCTGCTGTCGGCGGAGACGGTTCGCGCGGCGGTGGCCCAGCATCCGGGCGATATTGCCGGTCTGATGGTGACGAATCCGTCGACGCTGGGCATCTTTGAAGAGCACATTGCCGAGATTGCCGAGATCATCCATCAGGCGGGCGGTCTGGTGTACATGGACGGTGCCAACTTCAACGCGCTGCTCGGCAAGGTTCGTCCGGGTGCGACGGGCGTCGACGTGATGCACATCAACTTGCACAAGACCTTCACGACGCCGCACGGCGGTGGTGGTCCTGGCTCGGGGCCCGTTGGTGTGGTTGAAAAGCTGATTCCGTTTTTGCCGACGCCGACCGTCGAGCTGCAAGATGGTGTGTATCACCTAAACTACAACCGACCTTCGTCGGTGGGCCGGCTGCGTAGCTTCTTTGGCAACTTCGGGATGCACGTCCGAGCCTATACCTACATTCGCGAAATGGGCGGTGTGGGGCTGACGCAGGCGACGGAGATGGCTGTGCTCAACGCGGTGTATCTGCGGGCGCTGCTCCACGAGGAGTTCCCGCCGGTATCTGAAAAGCCGTCGATGCACGAGTACGTGACGTCGGACAAAAAGCTCAAGAAAGAGACGTCGGTTCAGACGCTGGATATTGCCAAGCGACTCATCGACTATGGATACCATCCTCCGACGGTGTACTTTCCGCTGGTGGTGCCCGGCGCGCTGATGATTGAGCCGACGGAAACCGAGAGCAAAGAGACACTGGATCAGTTTGCGAGCGCGCTGTTGGCGATTGCGAAGGAAGCGCACAGCGAACCGGATCGAGTCAAACACGCACCTCATCAAACTGCGCTGCGTCGTCTGGATGAGACGAAGGCCGCGCGACAGCCGCGTCTGCGCTGGATGCCTCCGGCCTAAATGTTCGACGACACGCGGCTTTCAGTGACAGGTTAGGAGCTTTCATGTCTGGTCATAATCGCTGGTCCACCATCAAGCACAAGAAGGCGGCTGCCGACGCCAAGAAGTCGAAGAGCTGGACCAAGCTCATCAAAGAAATCACCATCTCCGCTCGCAGCGGCGGCGATCCCAATGGCAATCCTCGCTTGCGCAGTGCCGTCGACAAAGGGCGTGGAGCCAACATTCCCGCCGACACCATCGATCGCGCCATCAAGAAGGGCACCGGCGAGCTGGGCTCGGAGCTTGTCGAAGAGCTGATCTATCAAGCGTACGGTCCTGGCGGCGTAGCGATCGTCATCGAGCTGGCGACGGACAATCGCAACCGAACCGCCGCTGAGCTGCGCAAGCTGCTGGAGCGCCAGAACGCCAAGATCGATCCGTCGGGCTCGGTGCTGCACAAGTTCAAAAAGCGCGGACAGATCATCTTCGACGCGGAAAAAGTGACAGAGGATGCCGTGACGGAGATTGCGCTCGATGCTGGCGCCGATGATGTGCGTGCCGAAGGGGACTCGATCGTCGTTCTGACCGAGCCAGGCGCGTGCCACAGCGTCAAAGAAGCCTTCGAAAAGAAGGGCATGCAGCCGATCGAGGCAGAAGTGAGCATGCTGCCAGAGCTGACCGTCGAGATCTCCGAGAAGGACGCCGAGCAGATCAACAAGCTGGTGTCGGCGCTCGAGGAGCACGACGACGTGATGAACGTCTATACCAACCACGAGGAAGCGGCGAGCGCAGGCTAATCCATGGTCGAGTCGAGCTTGATGGAGCGAGCCGCGCAGATTGCGCAGTCCGTATTGGCGGGGGATCTGCGTCTTGGCGCGCGACTGATTCGCGATCTCGACGACCAGACCAAGCTGGCGGAGCTGGTCCTGACCCAGCTGTGGCCACATACCGGACGCGCGTTTCTGATTGGTGTGACGGGAAACCCGGGCGCGGGCAAGTCCACCGTCGTCGATAGCCTGATTGCGTTCTATCGCAAAGCGGGAAAGCGCGTCGGCGTTGTGGCCATCGATCCGTCGAGCCCGTTTTCCGGCGGGGCGATCTTGGGCGATCGCATTCGGATGCAGCGTCACGCGCTCGACGAAGGTGTGTTCATTCGCTCGCTGGCGTCGCGCGGTCACTTGGGCGGTCTGTCGCGCTCGACCGGAGAAGTCGTCGCTGTCCTTGATGCGATGGGCTTTGACATCGTGATCATCGAGACGGTCGGCGTCGGACAAGGCGAAGTGGATGTCGTGGCGCTGGCTGATACCAAAGTCGTCGTCACGGTTCCGGGTCTGGGCGACGAAGTGCAAGCGATCAAAGCGGGCATCTTGGAAATCGCCGATGTGCTGACGGTCAACAAGGCCGATCGCGAAGGGGCGGATCGAACGGTGCGTGATCTGCTGACGATGCTGGAGCTTCGTCACGTCGAGCCTGCGCATGGTCCCGATGCACCACCGAGTGATGTCGAGATCATTCGGACCGTCGCTGTTCGTGGCGAAGGCATCGCGGAGCTGGCGGCGGCCATCGCTCGGCATCAGGCGCAGACCTCGCACTTGGCTTCGCTGCGACGGGCTCGACGAGCACGACGAGAGCTTCGGGATGCGCTGCTGGGACGCTGTGCGCTGCTTGTCGACGGACTGCTCGCCGAGCACGCCGAGCTTGTTGATCGGGTTCAGCGTCGCCAAGTTGATCCCTACAGCGTGTCCGAGCAGCTGCTGTCCGAGCTGTTGCGCCCGGAGCGGGTGTGACCCGTCTGTTCGTCGACGAGGTCAGCTACGGCGGCTGGCCGCACTGTCTGCGTCTGTCCACGAGCGAGGTAGAGCTGCTTGTCACCCTCGATGTTGGACCGCGCATTGTTCGTTGTCAGCGTCGCGGTGGTCCCAATTTGTTTTTTGAAGACCCCAGCCAGCAAGGCGGACGCGGTGAGCTGACGTTTCAGCTTCGCGGCGGTCATCGCTTCTGGACGGCTCCCGAGTCGCCGCTTTCCTACGAGGCAGACAACTCGCCAGTTGGCGTCCACTTGCTATCGGATTCGTCGCTGATGCTGGTATCGGACTGTCGTCACGGGCTGGTGAAGTCGCTGCTGATTCAAGCGCTTTCCCCGTCGATCTTTCGCGTCCGCCACGGGCTTACCAGTCACAGTGACGAGGTCATTCATCGCGCGGCCTGGGCGCTGTCGGTGATGGCTCCGCATGGGACGGCACTGCTACCGCAGCCGCTGCTTCGGCTGCATCCGAGTGTGCAGCCGATGGGCTCACCGTGGCGCGATGAGGATCTGCTTCCTGACCGTCGACTGATCCTGTGGCCGTACACCGATCTCGGGGATGATCGACTGCGGCTTCACGGTCGGCTGTGGACCGTCGCGCAGCGTACCGACATGCCGCCGTGCAAGCTTGGGACTTCGGGGCCGCCGCGCGTCGTCGGCTATCAGCTCGGTTCGTCGGTGTTTGTCAAGGATGTTCCGTCGCTGCCAGGCGCTTCGTATCCCGACTTGGGCGCTCAGTTCGAGCTATATACCGACGCGAGCTTTCTAGAGCTTGAGACGCTGAGCCCGGTGTGGTCGCTCTTGCCTTCTCAGACGCAGTGGCATGACGAGCACTGGCTGCTCACTGAGACGGGACAGGACTTGCGAATCGAAGCCGCTGGGATCGCGTTTCTGTCCGAGGCTGAGCAGTCGCTGCGGTCAGCGATTACCAGCGTGAGCGCGCCGCATCTTCAAGCAACGTCTTGAGATCGGATCGCTTCGGCTGCCATCCCAGGCGCTGCTGGGCGGCGCTAGAATCGGCTACAAGCGCAGGTGGATCTCCATCGCGGCGCGCGCCGACCGTATGGGGTATCGCCGTTCCTAGCACGTCCTGAGCCGCTTCCAGCACTTGTCGAACGCTGTACCCGCGTCCTGTTCCCAGGTTGAGCGCGCCGAGCGACTCACCTTGCGAAAGTCGAGCGAGCGCGAGCAGGTGCGCCGACGCCAAGTCACAGACGTGAATGTAGTCGCGCACGCACGTTCCGTCGGGCGTTGGGTAGTCCGTACCAAACACCGTCAGCGGTGGACGACGATCCCGGCCTGCGTCGATGACCAGCGGAATCAAGTGCGTCTCGGGATCGTGCTGTTCTGCCAGCGTTCCGTCGGGATGCGCCCCGGCTGCATTGAAGTAGCGCAGCGCCGCATAACGAAGTCCGTAGGCGACGGCATAGCTTTGCAAGATCCACTCGAACGCCAGCTTCGAGCAGCCATATGGATTGACCGGAGCCGTCTGCGCCGTCTCGGGAATTGGCACGCTCTTGGGCTCGCCGTAGACCGCCGCCGTCGAAGAAAACACCACATCGCGAATGCCCGCTTCTCGCACCGTATCGATGAGTCGCAGCGAGCGGCTCAGGTTGTGGTCGAAGTACAGCGCTGGCTTGCGCACCGACTCACCGACTTGGATCTTGCCCGCAAAGTGAACCAGCGACGAAACCTGATGTGTCTGGCACAGCGCAGCGACGAGCTTTGTATCACCGATGTCGCCACGTACCAGCTCGGCTCCGTCGGGAATTCGTAGCGCAGGTGTTTCGTCTAGGGCGGAAATTCCCATGCCGGACAGATCATCCAAGATGATGACGCGACGACCTTCATCCGTCGCTGCTCGCACAAAGTGAGCGCCCACAAAACCAACCCCGCCGGTCACGAGGATCGCTTCTGTCTTCTTCATGCGCAGAGACTACGTGAGCGTCGCGGCTTCGGCTAGTCTCGGAACTACCTGTGGGTGCGGACAAACACGAAAAAGATTCACGATTTTGGGAAATCGGCCTCGGAACGACTTGTGCTAAGATCACACCGTGGGCAAAGACGAAACCGACGACATCGAGTGGCGTCTCGTAGCGACCAAAGGCAGAGAAAGCTGTCGCTGGCAGACGAACGACGGTCGTTGGATTTCGCTGGCTCTCGGTGCGCAGGGGGACTTGACCAAGGTGCAAGTCACCGCGTCCGACGGGCGCAGTGAAGTCGTCGATGGATATGAGCAGGGCCTCAACCTTGCTCGACGCTGGCGCACCAGCTGGCAGAAGCAGCATGAACCGACTGCTTCGTCGCAGTCTGGGTCGTGGCTGCCGCCGCTGCCAGGACGAACGGGAGCGCCCGAAGACATCTCATCGCCGGACGTACAGGCGCTGCGCAACCACGGCAGCATCAGTCAAGGCCAAGCCGCGCGCAGTCGTCCATCCTATCCTGCGGCTGGGCAGTCACCGACGGCGGCTTCGTCTCCGCCAGCTTCGGGATCATTCCCGAGTCGATCGAGCCTCAACCTCAATCGCGTCTCGCCCGTCAGTCGTGCGTCGAGCCCAGCCAGCAGCAGCGGCAATGTCCCTGCGATCGGCAGCTCGGCCAACTCTCCGGTCACGCGCGACGGCAAGAAGCGGATGAGCGGAGCCCTTCCCGCCGTGCGTCTGGGCGACAGCGATCGTGCCTCTTCCGAAAGCGCGCCGCGGCCCAGTTCTACTAGCAATCCGAAGCGTTAGTTCCCGACGGAAAATACCTGGAAACTTGGACCGCAAATGGGTGTCAGACCCATGCGCCACAATATCCGTTCCCAATGACAAGAAAGGGTCTGGATATGAAGCTTCAATATGCTTGGTCCGTTTCGC
Organism: uncultured Myxococcales bacterium; assembly: GCA_937868485.1. Taxonomy (GTDB): domain Bacteria; phylum Myxococcota_A; class Polyangia; order Palsa-1104; family JAEUJZ01; genus JAEUKA01. The sequence goes on from CALMML010000168.1 coordinate 14,231, forward strand.
TGCTGTCCGTCGTGAAGTCTGTCTTTCGTCGCGTATTTTCGATGCTGCGCGGCGTGGGACGGAGTCTTACGAGCGGCGGCAGCGGCACCCTGCCGGAGTTTGTCTTGTCTTACGGAATGCTCCCGTCACCGACGCGTGATCCTGCGGTGGATGCGTGGCTCGCGCTCAAGCAGCAGCGGGACAGTCAACGCTCAAAGCGAGAGCCTCCGTCGCAGCCGGGGAAAGTGCTGCCGCTGCGCGGCTCCGTCGACGAGCCGATCTTCCGAGTGACGATGTAACTTCCGCCTCCGTTCCGCCTGATTTTGTCTTTACTCCACAAGCGAAAGTCGCGTGTACGGCCCTTCGAAGTAGCGACGGAGCATCGAGCGTCGCTGCGTCGAAGGGCGCGTGTGCTTGACCATCCGTCCCGGCGTCGTGCCTCGTAGATCCAGCATCACATAGTCATCGACGAAGTACGTCGGATGACGAAGTGCCAGCTCGTCGAAAATTGCCCGCTCATGGGGCAGCATCGCACGCGGCGAGCACAGCACAAACGCGCGCGCACGCTGCTCCATCGGTAGCTCTTTGATGGCGAACAGCGACGGTGAAAACGCAATGTCGCGATCCAGGTAGTAGTACAGCTCTTTGCGCAGATGAAACGATCCGTGGATGTATCCGACGTCGCCAGGCTGCGTCAGATCGTGGGCGGCGACGACAAACTCGATGCGCGACAGCAGTGGCTCGAAGTGTCGCTGCGATAGGATTCCGCCATGAAGACGGCTCTGCAATAGTCCTTGCCACGACAGCTTTGCCGTCCCCAGCAGCGTCACTGCGCAGAGCAGCGTGCTCACCAGCACCTGGCTTTTGGCTTCCTCGCAGGACCGCCAGAGCCAGCGCAGGACTTCGGCCAGGTCGTGGGCAAGCTGCGCGAGCGCCACCGACGCAATCACTCCGCCGTATAGGAGCCGATACTGATGAATCGTGACTCCGACGGGAAACAGCTTGATGTAGAGCGCCAGCGAAAAGCCGAGCGACAGCCCAACCAGATCGAGCGGACGCAGCCCTTTTTTCCACAGCGCAAGCGGTCTCGATAGAACGTACAGCCCCGTCAGCGTGAGCAGTGTGCGTCCAAACAGCTCGTCGGAAAATCCGAGCAGGTTCCCAAGCAGCGTGCTCCACGGCGGCATCACGGTCCGCGACGCGTAGCCTTCGCGCAGCTCTGGCAGGTGATGCGTCAGCAGCACAATCGCGACGTGAATCACAAAGGGCAGGGCGACCGCAAACCCATACGCAAACGGATACAGCACAAAGCGTCCGCGACGACGCATCTGCCACAGCGTGTGAAGGAACACCGGGATCGCAGCCAGGTACGGACTCCACTCGAAAAAGCCCGCGAGCAGCGCCCACACAAGCGACAGCCCCAGCGACCGCCAGCGTCCATCGTCGAGAAACCGAAAGTACTCATCGAAAAACAGCAGCAGACAAGTCAGCCCCGGAAATCCTGGATCGATGTGGTTGCCGTACCAGACGTGAATCGGGACGACGGCAAACACCAGGCTCGAAAGCGCTGTCGGCCACGGTCCCGCCCGGTGCCACAGCAGCTTCATCAGCGCAAGCAGCGTCGACAGCATGTACAGCACCGCAGCCAGCCGCACAGACGAGACGCGATCGCCAAACAGTCCCATCGTCACCGTCACCAGCTGATGCGTCAGGATCGGGTGATGAAGGTAGTGGTTTTCGACGGCAGGCTGATTCCATCCCGGCAGGTTCGCGGGCAAGATGCTTCCGTGACGCAGCGTGTGACGCGCTCGGGTCGAGTATTCTCCGACGTGATAGCCGTGATGTCCGAACGTCAGCGGCGCATCGATTCCGTACAGTCCGCAGCCGATGACATACAGCGCGGACGCAATCATCAGCACCTGCGCACAGCGCTTGGACCACGACTGCGCAAGCCCTGGGGTCGGCGGGCTCGGTGCGGGAACGGAAGAAGGATCGGGCACGGTCTGTCCTTAGCACGTTCTTTGCGCCGAGCGCAGCGCGTTTGCCCCGCTCCGTCGTGGTATAGAACCGAGAGATCACAAAGGGCGTAATGCACATGGGAACGCAGCCTCAGACCGGCGGACAAGCGGCGACAGCAGCGACGAAGTCAGCGACCGAACAGAACCGCGCCTATTACGATGCAGAGCGGGCGGGCAAAGACGACTACTGGCGCAAGATGGCGGCGCCGCGCTTTCGGGTCGCAGAGTTTCTGCGCCTACTCGATCAGGAGCCGTTTTTCCGTCTCTGTGATCTCGGCTGTGGCGGCGGGCAGCTGCTGCAGGACATCGCGACCTTTCATCCTCGCGCCGAGCTGTATGGCGTGGATCTCGCGGACTCCCAGATTGCCGCCAACCGTCTGGCCATGCCGCGCGCGAAGTTTGTGGCGATGGATCTGGATCAGCCAGCTGCCGTTCCGACGGAGCTGCTCGGCAAGTGCGATGTCGTGGTTGCGTCTGAGCTGATCGAACACGTTGGCAATCCGCTCCAGCTTCTGCAAAACGCGCGCACGCTGACCCGGCCCGGTGGACGGCTGCTCCTATCGACGCAGAGCGGTCCGCTGCGGGAGACAGAGCGCCGCGTCGGTCATCAGCGACACTTTGCCATCGATGAGATGCACGAGCTGCTGGTGAAGTCTGGCTGGAGCCCCGAGCGCGTCTACAACAGCGGCTTTCCGTTTCACGATCTGTCCAAGTGGTACGCAAACCGCAATCCCGACGCGAGCATGAAGCAGTTTGCCGAAGGAAAGTACGGTCTGCGCGAAGACATTCTGTGCTTCCTTTTGCGTACCGCGTTTCTGTTTAACTCGCGGACGCGCGGCGCGCAGCTCTACGCAGTGGCACGGCGCGTCGGCTCGTAGTGTGCGACGGGAAGACCCGCGCTGTCAGACCCCTGTTATAGGTTCGGCGCTCCTTTCGGGTTCCCGCTTGCGCAGTAGGAAAAGCCCCGCTATGGTGCGCGCCTCGATTGCGGGGCGGCGACGTAGTCCCTGGCCATGAACTGTCGGCGCAGTCGGCTCGAACCCGCCTTGGCAACCCACACGAAGGAGCTTCCGTAATGCGTACCTCGACTTCCCGAATGACCATGTCCCGCTTCCCCCTGTTTGCAGCGTCTTTCCTCGGTGTCAGCTTGCTGGTTGGCTGTGGCAATGCCGAGATGGATGAAGGCTGGGAGCCCGTCAGCCCGCAGCAAGTCGAAGGCAACGATGCGCCGCTCGCGCCGCTTGGTGCGCTCAAGGCCGATGCGCCGTCCGATTCGTCGATTGCGTTTGAAGGCAAAGCCGACGTGGTGCTGCCGACCAGCACCGATGTCATGTCGATTCAGACCGTTGTGAAGAACCAGGCCTCGCGTGGCGTGTGCTCGATCTTTTCGACCGTCGGCCTGATGGAATCGCTCTACAAGAAAGCCGGCATGACCAACCCGGACTTCTCGGAGCAGTACCTTCAGTGGTCGGTGAAGTTCCAGGTCAAGGCGTTCACCAGCACCTCTGGTTCGAGCGACTACTACAACCTCAAGGCCATCAGCACCTACGGCATCGTCACCGAAGACAAGTGGCCCTACGAAACCACCCAGTGGGACGCGACCAAGGATCCGGGCTGCACGGGCACCGGCGACGGACTGCCGACCATCTGCTACACGAACGGCACGCCGCCCACCACCGCTCAGAGCGCCACCAAGTTCAAGCTGCCCGCTGGACGCTGGGTGTCGACCAGCTCGATCAAGAACGTCCTGTTTGAAAAGAAGCAGGGCGTCGTCGTCGGTCTGGACTTCTTCTATCAGGCGTGGAACCACCGTCGGTCGGCGCTGCCGGTCAGCTCGGCCAACTTCCAGAAGGGCTACGTGCAGTATCCAAACGCTGAAGACAAGACCGAGTCGGCCAAGCAGCCCGCCGGTCACTCGATTCAGCTTGTGGGGTACGATGACAACCTGGAAATCCAAGCGATGGACAAGGATGGACGCCCAGCCGTCGATGCAGCCGGCAAGCCGATCAAGCAAAAGGGCTTCTTCCTGTTCAAGAACAGCTGGGGCACCTCGAACTTCGGCGTGAGCAACTCGAAGGCCCCTGGCTACGGCTGGATTTCCTATCGCTACGTGCAGGAATACGGCTCGGTCTACACCTCGGATCCGCCGAAGCTGCCGTAAGGACTGCGTAGGCAGCACACAAGGACGACGATGCGGCTCTCTGTGATTGGTACCGGATATGTGGGCCTCGTGGCAGGCGCGGGCTTTGCCGACTTTGGCAACGACGTGGTCTGCATCGACATCGATCACAGCCGCATCGAGCGTCTTCGCCGAGGCGAGATTCCCATTCACGAGCCGGGGCTGCCCGAGCTGGTCGCGGCCAATGTCGCAGCCGGGCGGCTCCGCTTTTCGACTGACTTTGCCGATGCCACCCAAGACGCCGATGTGATCTTGCTGTGTGTCGGGACTCCGCCGGATGCCGAAGGTCGCGCCGATCTGTCACAGGTCTATGCCGCCGCCGAAGCCGTTGGTCGGCACCTGTCGTCGGACTTCACCGTGCTCGTCAACAAGTCGACCGTGCCGGTCGGAACGTCCGAGCGCGTCCGCGACATCGTGGCGCGTGTCAGCGACAAGCCCTTTGCCGTTGTCTCCAATCCTGAATTTTTGAAAGAAGGCAGCGCGCTCGACGACTTCTTGCGTCCCGATCGCGTGATCGTCGGCGTCGGTCCGTCCTCCGGTCCTGCGGGCCGCAGTCGCGAGCTGGCCACCCCCGAGCAGGTCGATGAGCGGGCGCGGAAGCTGCTGCGACAGCTCTATTCGGCGGTGGTTCGCAAAAACGATCGGCTGCTGTTTATGGAAGCGCGCTCGTCGGAGCTGACCAAGTACGCGAGCAATGCCTATCTGGCGATGCGCATCTCGTTTATGAACGACGTGGCGCGGCTGTGTGAGCAGATCGGTGCCGATGTCGAGCTGGTCCGGCGCGGCATGGGCATGGATCAGCGCATTGG
>CALMML010000169.1 GCA_937868485.1 uncultured Myxococcales bacterium
CGAGCAGGTCGATGCGCGTGCCGATGTTAAACGGAGTGATCTGTTCGTTGCGAATCAGGTCGCCGGGCTGGGCCACGCCGAGCAGACAGATGCTGAGTCGTTTGTACTCCGGGTCATCGGGTCGCGCGTTGTAGACGGCACGAATCGCCGCGAAAAAGTCGTCGCTGTCGAAGCGCAGCGCTCGTACTGCATCGATTTCATCGACAAACAGGACAACGGGTCCGGTCGTCTGCGCCAGCAAGACCTCACGCAGGAATCGCGTGAAGCGCTGCACAATGGGGAGCTTGGCTTGCTCGACCCAGAAGTCCTCGGTGGCGGTGCGCAGAGACTCGTCGCCAAGTTGTCGGGCTAGCTCATCGACGATGCCGAAGTACCACTCGTCGGCCTGGCTGGTGCTGGTTCCAATTCCGGTTAGGTCAATGGTGGCACAGAGAACAGCATGCTCCGTGCTCAAACGACGGGCGACACGATAGCGCAAGCTCGACTTGCCCATCTGTCGTGGTGCCAACACGTAGCAGAACTCGCCGCGCAGCAGTGCCTTCGGAAGCTCTTCGTCAGCGGTTCGCTCCAGATAGAAGTTGGATTCCTCCAGCGTCCCGCCCGCTTTGAATGTCAGGGATGAAGTGCTCATGGCGTGCTCATTCCCTAACGGCACCAGGCGCGGAAGTAGTCTTCAAACAGAGAACAGCGCAGGCGGTATTCGCCGGGGCTTGTCTCGACGACCAGTCCCTTGCGATACAGTCGCAGATAGTCATCGGGGGACAGCTCACACCTAGGAGTGGTGAGCAGCTTTTGAAGCACGGGCCGCAGCCCTTCGCGCTCGACGTACAGGCGCAGCCGCTGCAAGGCGCTGGAAAACAGTCCGCCGCGCGAGTCCGTCGCACCCAGCACCGCAGCAAGGGTCTTCTCGCTGCACACCGCCTCGTGCATTGCTTGCTGGGCATACAGCGGATAACCGCCGGTCAGCCGATGCAGCTCGCGCAGACCGTGATCATCTGGGCTGAGTCCATAGAGAGTGGCCTCGCTTTGTAGCTGCCCGAGTGAAAATCCATCGAGGACGATAGGCTTGGAGAGAGCAAAAAACTGCGAGTGATCCGTCGTTTCCAAAAACGCGGCCTCGGCGCCAATCGTGACGAGGAGTCGCAGGCTCTTGTACGCAGCGGTCTTGTCCTCGGACATCGCGCGCAGCAACGCGAAGAAATCCGTTTGGATCGGGGCTCGGTGCAGGTGGTCCGCTTCTTCGATGACAAGGAGGCTGCGATGCGCGCCCCGTGACAGGACCTGCTGCTCCAGTGCGCGGCGAAACTTGCGCTTGGCATCCCCTGGGACCTTGCTCGCCCGCGTAAGCAGCGCATCCAGCCGCTCGACTCCAAGCTGTTCCAGCATGTCCCGCAGAATCGACATCAGCAGCTCTTCCAGCGAAGCGGGCGGAGGACTCATCGCTCTGCGCAGGTTGAGGCGCATCACTTCCGTCTTTTGGCCCGTTGCCAGGTCTTGCTGCGCAATGCGATCGAGCAGGTGCTGCACCATCCAGCCTTTTCCGTAGCCTTCGGGGGCTTGCAGCGTCACCGGGAACCCGCGTTCCCGCAGCTTGTTCAGCGCTTGTTTCTCCGCTTCCTGTCGAGCGATGTACCAGAGCGGGTCGTAGCTTGACTGGGGACCCAGTGTCTGAAGCTGTGGAGCCTCGCCGAGAGCGGGAAGTGCAGACTGATAGGCGAGCGATGGACAGGCAAAGAGCATCCCAAGCTGGGCGCGATTCTCTTCGTCGGGCAGCAAGCGCCGCAGGTGGCCGATGATGCGTCCGCCGCTGATGACTGGCGATCCCGAAGCACCACCGAGCACTGCACCGCGTGCCGCCGCCGCTTCGTCACAGAAAAGCTGAACCGCCGGACGACTGAGAGAGTCCTTGCCCGCAGGATCACGAACCACTCCGCCAAGAACGAGGCCGTGCTCCCCTGCCATCGCGGGATAGCCAAACGCAAGCCATCGAGCATCTACCGTCGACGCAGAGAAAATCGGTAGGTTCTGGGCTCCGTCCACAGGTGCAGAAAGCTTCAAGATGGCCCAGTCGGCGGTGTCATCGAGACGCTCAACCGTCGCCTCGACAGCCTGCGCACTGCCGATGAACTGAGCCTGCACGTTTCCGCCGACTCCAACCGAGCGGACGACGTGCGCACAAGTGACCAAGCGGTCTGGCCGAACCAAATAGCCCGTCCCCTGAGCATCTGCCGTCGTCAGTCGCGCACAGGCTGCTTTGACGTGTCCGATGGTCAGCTCGAGCGGATTGCCGAGCTGCACGGCAACCACTGGAACAGCAGCGGCAACGGCAGGCTTGGCAGTAACCGGCATCGCCGGGCTTGGCATCGCCGCTTGTGCCCTTTGACCGCTCTGATTGGAAAGCTGAGTAAGACAGCGAACAATGTCGTCTTCGTCGATGAGAGCGAACAGCAAGTTGGTCTTTTCAACGCGCTCCATTCCCTTACCAAACCGTCGGTAGACCGAGGCAAAGTAGTCCTGACAGAACGCATCAAAGTCCTGATCCGTGCGAAACGTGTCGAAGAGCTGCTCGCGAAGCGTGCGCGACATAGGCCACCTCTACCACGCAAGTTACGTCGGAATCGAGCCTGTTGTGACGAAGGAGCAGCGTAGTCAACGCCGACTCGACCTGCGGCCCAAGCTGAATCACGCTGTGATGCCCCGTTCGTTACGCCAA
>CALMML010000170.1 GCA_937868485.1 uncultured Myxococcales bacterium
ACTTCGATCACGGCGCGCTGGCTCTTGTCTCCCATTTGCAGCAGGGTTCCGGCTGCCACCACTCGATCCTGTTCACTGCGTGATTGGACGAGCTTTTGCAGTCGAGAAATTACCTGCCTGTCGGCATCCTGCACCGTCTTGGCTCCGTTTTTCCGCAGCGCGGTCGCAATGCTGCCAATCGAGCGCATGCTGATGGCACGCAGCTCGTCGTCGGAGTCTTCCAAGACGGACGTGAGTGCCTCCAGCGCTTCGCGTGCCCGCTTTTTACCGAGTGCTCGGGCAGCACTCCGACGGACTTCTCGCTCCTGATCTTTGAGCGCTTGTGCCAGTGGAGCAATGGTTCCTTGCGAGTCGAGCTCCCCCAGGAGGGTCGTTGCGAGTTCTCGTGTTGCAGCACTGTCGCTACCCAGCGCGGAGCGCGCCCACGATAGGCTCTGTTCTGCAAGCTGTCCTTTTTCGCCCGCAGCAAGTTCCAAAATCGCTCCTGCCACCAGAAGGCGGAGCGTCGCAGATATTCCGCGCTCACCCAGCATCTTGGTCAGGGAGGCAACTGCGTCCAGTTCTGTAAGGTCCGCAAGTCCATCGACAGCAATCGAGCGCTCGGCTTCCGTTTTTTGTCCGCTGCGAGCGGTATCAAGCAGCAGTGCGTAGCCTCGGCTGTCTCCGAGCCCCGCCAGCAGTCTGGCAGCCAAGAGTTGCGACGACCCCGGCTTTTGGGCCAGTTCCTCCAACTGGATGCGTGCGTCGCGATCCCCAATCCTTGCCAGCGCAAAGGACAGCTTGGGACCCTGCGGACTTCCGGCCAAACCGACTCGCTGTTCGGTCAGTTTCTGTTTGGCTTCGACATCACCAGCTTTGGCCAGCGCCGACAGAATTGCCAAAACACGCGCATCAGAAGCACTGGCCCTGGCGACGATTCGATGGAGAAGCGGAGCGCCCGATAGATCACCAAACTCCAGAAGGCTGACCGCAGCTTCCAGCTTCGCGGCATCACTTCCCCGATCGAGCAGCTCCTTCAGAGTCTTCTGCCCACTGGGGCTGGAAAGCCGCGCCAATGAATGGGCTGCCGAGAGCCGCACCGTTACATGTTGCGATTCCAAAAGTGGCATCAGTGCGCGCGTTGCATCGAGTGCGCCAATGTCTCCCAATGCTCTTGCAGCCGCTTCCTTTACATTCGGGCTATCCGAAGACAGAAAGGGAAGGACTTGACCACGAAGGCTGCTGTCTTTGCTTTCTGCGATGGCGAGGAGGGCTGCTACGCGCAGGGAGGAATCTGGGGCTTGCAGTCCCGCCGTCACCACTTCCAGGGCTCTGCTTCGTGCTTCGGCCAGCGTGGGAGGGCGCAAGATCCGAATTCCGAGTAGCACCACCAACAGCAGCAGCAGTGCGACCGCACTCCCAAGCAGCGCGATCTTGGGAAGCGTCATTTCGGTGCGAGAAGATCGCTTTTGAAGATAGCCTGCAAGCGTCTTTTCAACCTCTGGCATCGACGGTCGCTGCGTCGATTCCAGGCTCATCATGCGCTGCACCATGTCCGACAGACCTGCTGGCAAGTCAGAACGAATGCTGCTCAAGAGCGGTGCAGGCTTGCCTAGAAGTGAAAGCGCAGATCCCTGGAAGGGAGGCTTTCCAGCGAGTAGCTCATGCAAAATGACGCCAAATGAAAATACATCGGCACGTCCATCAACTTCCTCGGCGCGTCCATGCTGCTCAGGGGACATGTACAGAGGCGTTCCCATAAACGATCCGACCTGCGTGCGCTCATTAGCACTTGGTGTGGACCTGCGCGCCAGCTTAGCGATTCCGAAGTCGAGAACTTTTACCCTCAACTCGTCTGGATGAAGCGGATCCTCGACGAGCATGATGTTGTCCGGTTTGAGGTCGCGGTGGACGATGTTCTTCTCATGTGCAGCAGACAGAGCCTGCGCGACTTGATGAGCAATGTGAAGACACGGCAGAAGTGGTCCTTGGCGTCCTGTTTTCGCAATGCGCGAGGACAGCGTCTCTCCTTCGAGAAACTCCATCACAATGAACAACGTTCCATCGGGAAGCTGTCCATACTCGAAGATTTCCACCACGCTTGGATGCCGAATGATGTTGACCGCTCGTGCTTCGTTGAGAAACCGAGAGGCAAACTCTGGAGTTTGAGCGAACTCGGCATGCATGAGCTTTACCGCTGCACGTTTGCCAATGTGCTTGTGCTCCGCTTCGTAGACGACGCCCATTCCTCCTTCGCCAAGCTTACGCACAATGCGGAAATTTCCGTAGAGCGTGTCCATCTTCATCTCTGCCCTTGAAACCTGCTTCGTTGCTCGGTCGGCGCTTGCTGGATGGGGATCTCCGGGCTGTATGGCTTCCAATCGAGCGACGGTGTTCGGACGCATTCGGCTCTGAAGCATGGTTGCATCATCGTGCTCTTGCTCTGCAACCGTGCGAATGGTCGCAGTGACTTCTTGAATCTTGGGACGCTCTGCTGGGCGTACTGAAAGCATCCTGCGCAGAAGCCGGAGCAGTTCTCCGGACGCATTCTGTTCAGCGAGCCAGGAAAGATACTCGCCGACTCTGTGACTTCCATTCATTCCGTCGGCAGGAATTCCGAGGAGCACCTGAATAAGAATCATCCCAAGTGCATAAATATCGACCGCTCCGTCCATCGGCTGCTCGGTCGCGTCACTCTGTTGCTCGGGCGCCAGATAAAATGAGGCGGAAGCTGGCACGCTGGGTCTAACCGAATGGAGCACTGCCGCCAGTCCTGTGCCCTGTATGCGAACTTCCGGCGTAAAGTGATTGGCAGCGCTCCAGTCCACGAAGATGAGAGCTGGATGTAGCGCTAGATGCCAGACACCTTGGCTGTGCAGTCGCGCTAGTTGCTCGCAGAGCGAGACAAGGATGGGCAGACCATCTCCACAACGCATGCCCGTACTGACAGCCAATACATCACTCAGAGACTGACCTGTAGGTAGCGGTCGAACCCACAGACATCGCCCATCAGGCAGCGTGACCAGTGGCTCTCCGTCCGGTGAGTTGCCCTGGGCAGAATCCGCAACACGCCGCGACAGTGACGCCAATCGCTGAAGCACCCGTCCATCTGCAACTCGTGGCAACTCCCAGACCAGAACGCGCCGCTTGCCTTGCCGTTCCTCGCACAGAAACAGCGGACCCACAACGCCGTCTGCAAGCTTCTTGATAAGTTGATAGGGGCCCAGGTCCATTCTAGCGCTACCGTCGCAAGCAGAATCGACAGATTCTCAGGGTGGGATTTTAGCGAAGATTGTTCAGCGGCGCTCCAACATCTGCGCGCAGATCGGATGAATGTGGAGTATCGCGTAGGCCCATGTGCGCTGCGTGTGTCCGATGTGGGAACAGTCAGGGCTTGCTCTGGACTGGCGGTGGCCATGCGATAAGGAGTACTCCCCCTACCATCAGACCAAGACCCGCTCCAAGCAGCCCACCACCGAGCGCCGTAGAGTTGTAGATCCGCGCGCATTGTTGACCATCTGGTGGGGCGAGTCCGCTTTCGCAAACCCCGTTCAAAGTTAGTGCCGAGACTCCGAATCCAGCACTCACAACACCAAGCGCCAGGGCAACACTACCCACTGCGATCCGCCAACCGGGACGACTGCTACCCGACCGAGCGTTTCCACGAAGCAGATTCACGTTCAAGGCTGCGGTCTGCCCAAACACGACCAGCACATTGCGAACGTGCGGCTCGAACCCGTCTTGTTCCACACTCACAACGTGCTCACCGGCAAACGACATCCGCTCAAACGGCACGGTCCCGGCTGCTTGTCCATCGATGCGGACACGGGCGCCAGCGGGCGTTCCAATGACGGCAATCATGCCGCGAGGACGATTGTTGGCTTCCACGATCAATCGCTGGACCGATTCTCCAAGCTTTTGGAGCAAGCTGTCCGTAGAGCAGGATTCACAACGCACTTCGGTGCTTCCTGCGAGTTGTCCGGTCGCCACGTCGTGGACCGATACTTGGAAGGATACATTCGACGCTCCATCGGGCGAGCCCTGCGCCGTGACGCGTAACACCGAGCGAGCGCCTGATTTGTCAGCGATAAGCTCAGGGCAACCGGGCTGGCTCAGGCAATCCGGCGACTGTTTCTGTAGCAAGACACTGAGTCGTTCTTCGGAAATCAGAGCGGCCTGTTCCTTGACGAGTGCATCAGACACAGCTTGCCGAATCTGCGTTGCCCATGGCTTTGCGAGGCTAGTCGGCGAAAGTACCAGTATCGACGCAGGCGCCAAGCTCATGACAGCCACTGCGACCCCCTTGGTCCCTGGAGTCAGGTTGAGCTGTGCGGCACGGCCTTCTGCGATGCTCAGCGCATCGGTTTCAAAGCCACCTGTTGGAAGTTCAATGGCAAAGCGATGACTGCCCCCTTCAAGCAGAAGGGGGCCTGGCAGTGGCGTTCGGCCCACCAACAGCTTGTCAACCAGCACGAATGCTCCGTCAGGCGCAGTGAGACGCACTTCACTGACGGTCAACGCCAGCTTGCCGGTATGCTGAGCAATGGTTCGCCTGATCTGCTCGTCCGTCTGCCCGCCAACGGTGTCTAGATAGCGACGAAAAAGATCCGCAGCAGCATGCGGTTAAAGCCCGCCTGCTCGGCCCCGGCAAGGCGCCCATTCCAGTACAGCACCGACAGCACCACGCCGACGGCACTGAACAACAGATAGGTGCCGCTGCGCGCCTGCGCCGCCCCCTGACCGCTCGATTCCGAGGTTTGCTTTTCCGTGGTCGCCATCTGGATGTCGCCCGTTGTGGTTCGGCGTCGCCCCGTCTGCTGTCGCCCCGCAGCCACGGCGCCGCGCTTCCCCTCATAACGTCAAATACAGTC
>CALMML010000171.1 GCA_937868485.1 uncultured Myxococcales bacterium
TCTCGACTTCGGCCCAGTCGTTTTGATGCGGCGGTGGACCACCCAGATCGAGCCGACGGTGCAGCCAGCTTTCGGCTTGATAGACAAAGTGCGTGTCCGTCGACGGTCGCACAAGCCGCTGTCCGGCTGTCGCTCCGAAGATCGCGGTGAACAGCACAAACAGCCACACGGCGACGCGACGATCGCGGCTCACTTGTCACCTCGGGCGGGGCGGGGTCGCTCGTAGACGGTACACAGCGGAACCCCGAGGTGCGTCACCACGTAGCTGGGCTTGGTGGTTCCGTAGGCGTCCCAGATCCAGTACTCGTACTTATTGAAGTGCTTTTCGTGCATCACCATCGCGGCGGTGGAGCTGCGAACGCCCGGCTCTTCCATGCCAGCGTCGGCAATGTCGCGACGCAGAAAGCCATCGAGCTGACTCATCTGCAGCTGAAACCAGTTGGCATCGTGAAAATAGACCGCCGTGCTGGGCGCGAGCGCGTGGTTCAAAAACGGCATCGCACCGCGCACCGAGTAGCCCCAAAACTGCCGGTTCATGCCCAGGTTTGCGGCTCCGACGGGACCGCCCGCCAGCGCGTTGTAGTGACTGAGCCCGTACGGATGAGAACGCCAAACCGACAGCGCCGCCGGTGTCAGGACCATCCCCACCACGAGCGGCCCGAGCACGGCTTGATGCAGCGACCGCTGGCTCGACTGACGAATCAGATACGACACCGCCGCCCCCGCGAGCAGCGCGACGAACGGAACCGACGGCAGCCAGTGCTTTTCCGCGCCAAAGATCGGCGTCCCCGGTCGCATGATGATGAGCATCGGCCACAGCGCTGAAAGCAGGATGAGCGGCAGCTCTCCGCCTGAGCGCTCACCGGGCGGAGTCGTCTCGACCAGCTGATCCTTGCGCAGAATCCACACCGCAGCCCCGATCAGCGCGAGCAGCAGCGTCACCACCGGCATCGTCAGCAGCGTCATCACCGGGACGTAGTGCCACGGATAAGGTGGTCGGTTGTAGTTTTGGCCGAGGTACTCGATGTTGTAGTGGACGTGGTGAAGGTGAAAAGCGACGTACCACGTAAAGCGCTTCACCGTCTGAAACCACAGATACGGCCACGACAGAAGGTAGACCAGCGGTCCAATCAGCGCCATCGACAGCGCCCACGGCTGAAACAGGTAGCGCAGCACACGCTGGGTGTTTGTCCGATTCGAGGACGTCGCGTCGGTACGAAGCAGGTCTCGACGCAGCCACAGCGCATGAATCAGCAGCAGCGGCGGCAAAAAGAACGCGTTGTGCTTGGTCGATAGCGACAAGCCAAACAAGATGCCCGACAGGATCGCCCACGACGGACGCTCGGTCTGCTGCGCGCGCAGATACGCCCAGGTCGTAATCCCCAGCATCGCCGTCACGGGCGCGTCGAAACAGGACAGCTCCGCGTGGAAAAAGTGCCGAGGCGCCAAGATCGCAAGTCCCGCTGCTGCCAGCGCGCCCGCTCGTCCGAAGCTACGTCGCCCCATCAGGTACACCGCCGCACACAGCACGCCAGTCAGCAGGTGTGACGGAAACCGCATCGCTTCGCCGTTAGACAGAAGCCCGAGCGTCCGATGCCGTTTCGCGTAAAACAGCGCGTGCTGGCCCGCTTCACTTGGACAGCTGCAGCGATGGAGCGTCCGCCACGACAGCCCGAACAGCGTCTTGAGCAGCGGTGGATGCTCGCTGTTGTAGGAAAAATAGCGGTCGATGAGCGCACGGTCCCCCAGCGCTCGCAGCTCGCCCTTCAGAAGTCGCGACGTCAGCTCTTCGTAGTACGCGGCGTGCTGCTCGGCGGCATGAAAGTAATAGCCTTCGTCGCGCGCAAACCCTTGGGAGCGACTCGCACGAAGCAGCGCGGTGGTCGTCACAAGTACCAGCAGCAGCGCCAGCGCCATATCGAGCCAGCGACCGCGAGGTGAACGCGCACTCATCGTCGCAGCTCTCCGTGCAGACCAACGAGATGATGCGGAGCCTGCTGCGCCGACAGCTCAATCCGAACATGATGAACATCGGCGCGACGCTGCGGCAGCGCAAGCTCGTGATGAACAAAGCCCTGCCGGACTTCAATCGTCAGCTCCTTTTTCGCCTGTCCATCGTCCAGATCCACCGTCACGTTCGCCGGTCCTTGCGCTTGCTTGCGCTGGTGATAGTCGTGAAGTCCCAGCCACAGATGCAGCGTGCTGCCTTGCCAAGCGTCGTCGGGAATCGAAAAGCGCAGCAGCGTCCGATGGCCCGATTCCAGATCGGTCACGATGCCACGCCGAGGCTGGTAATCGATCTCCATCGTCCGTCGCTCACTTCGGGTTGATCCGCAGGAAAAGCCACCGAGCTGTAGGCCCGGCGCAGGCGCAGTCGTTCCCGGCAGCGGTCCCGTCCACAGGCACGGACGCTCGACGGCATCCGAAGCGTGCTGCGGCACTTGGCTCACCGTCGCGTCAAGAAAGTGTTCCGTCAGATCAAACGGCACCGTCACCGGCGTCTGCTGATAGCGAGACAGCTGGAGCAAACCAAAGCGCTGTGTTCCGTCGCTGACAAGCCCACTTACGTCGGGCGAATGAAACGATGGCAGGGACACTTCGGTGATGCGCGCAAAGCGCTTTGCGTCGGGACGAGACAAGTGCTCGACGGGCATCAAGTCACCCAGCTCGCGCTGGACCAGCGGCGACAGCCACGCGGGCGCGACGGCAATCAGCTCACCTGGCGAGTGAGCAGCACGAACCGCCACAGCCAGCGCATGCACATCCCCATCGCTGATACGCGGAGGTCGCAGCGACGAAACGCTTTCCCACGCAGCGACGACAGCTACTCCGATGAGCAGCAGTCGCGGAAGCAAGCTCGACACCGGCAGTTACCAGACCTGGCACTGGTTCTTGCGAATCATCTTCGCCGTCGGAGCACACTGCCATGCCGAAAAGAACTCGGGCATGTTCGACAGCGGTCCGTTCACCCGGAACTCTGCCGGAGAGTGCGGGTCCACATTGATGAGCAGCCGCGAATACTCGGGACGACGACGCTCACACCAAGCCTGCGCCATACCGAGGAAGAACTGTTGCTCGTCGCTGTAAGTAGACTTTGCCGTCGTCGGCTGCGCTTTTTGACTGGCCCGATACGCCAAGAGTGCCAGCTTCAATCCGCCCAGGTCCGCGATGTTTTCGCCCAGCGTCAGTTTTCCGTCGATGTTTGCATCTGGAAGCGGCTTGTACGAAGTGTACTGCTCGACGACACACTGCGCGCGAC
>CALMML010000172.1 GCA_937868485.1 uncultured Myxococcales bacterium
CCACAGTCAGCACTGCGTATCTTGATGCCAGCGCGAGCTGAAGATGGACACGTTGACCAGACGGAATCTGCAGCAAGTTGGTTTCAAAGCTGCGCCGATTTTTTTCGATCGAAAAGCGATGCGCCGCAGGCGTCAGCAGAAGCGGTGTCGTCAGCGGAAGGACTCCTGCTACGCGCCCATCCACACGCAGCACTGCACCGACATCTCCTGATAGGACATCCAGCTCATTTTGCGAGACAGCAGCGGTTCCCAAAAAGCGCTCGATCTCTGTGCGCTGCGCTGGATTCACTGCGTCTTCCATCGCTGCCAGATAGCGTCGAAACAGATCGGCTGCGGCCAGATCGCGATGCTGCTGCTGCGCAGTCGCCCCGAGCCAATACAGAAGCTCTGGAAGCTGCGCCATCAGGTAGGACTGCTCAAAACGCTGAAGCGCAATCGGCGCGTTTCCCGCGTGCAGCGCAGCCTGTCCTTCTTGCATCAACTTCTGCGCGTTTGCAGTCTTTACAGCGTCGGGAGAAGGCGTAGCCGCAGCAGCGAATCCTACGAACGGAGAAACCGTCCGCAGCGCCAGCAGCGCGCATCCCACAAGCAGCCATCGCAGGATAACGGAGTACATCGGCAAGCACATGGCAATCGGGACATCATATCAGCGACACTTACTGAGCGTCACCGATGTTCCAGCCTGCACGCGAACCATCTCCGTCTTACCCGAACCGACATCTAGGATGTGATTTCCAGGAGGAAGATACAGATCGTCCCGAACGCAGCCCTTCGGATCTGTATTCGACGGACGAAACAAAATGATGTGTCCCACCGAATAAGACAGGCGCGACATCGCTTTGTCTGCAAGCGATAGGTACGTAGGCGCAATGTCCGGCATCGCGCGCAAGCGACTGTACTCTTCCACCGCACGACCGGGCTCACTGCGAGACTCATAGATCTTGGCCAGATGCAGTGCGATCTCTGCGGAATATCCCCGTCGCACACGACCCTTCCGTTCCAGTCCTCGCAGCCGCTCAAAGATGTCTTTGGCGCGATCGATCTGACTGGCCAAAAACGCTTCCTTTCCATCAAACAAGAGCTGATCCGCCGTCGTCACCGGAAGGCTGATGGTGGTGGTCTCTCCCGCGCGGATCGTCACGTCGCGCTCTCCCCCAACAAAGCGAAGTCGATGCGATCCCGCCGAAAGCGGAAGCGGCTTTTTGGACACCACGATCGCAGCGCCGTGATCGATGTGAATCCGCACCAGATCCGGCGCATCAACCAGGAGCTGTCCACTGCCCGCAGCCGTCGCTGCACCCGATGAACTTGATGCTGCAGACGGACTCACAGACGCGGCATCGATCGGACTGCCTGCATCGATCGGCGACGATGACAAATCCGGTGAAGCGGCAGCGTGAGAAGCCGCAGGCTCCGCCTTCGCGCTGATCGCTTGTGGATGCACAGCAGAGGGGCCCAGGTCTGGTGCACTGCGTACGACACG
Source organism: uncultured Myxococcales bacterium (assembly GCA_937868485.1). Taxonomy (GTDB): domain Bacteria; phylum Myxococcota_A; class Polyangia; order Palsa-1104; family JAEUJZ01; genus JAEUKA01. Next base: position 1,484 of record CALMML010000172.1, read on the forward strand.
GACAGGTGATCCAGACTGCGGAAGCTGCGCAGCAGAGCGCACCAGCGGATCGCCATCTTGCGCCAGACCCTGAAGCAGATGAAGCAGCGCGATCGTACCAGTCCGCGAATACATTTCTTTGGCGATCTCTGCGACGCGATGACGGACCGCACCCGCGAGATCTCGGCTGGCCAAAAACAGCAGCTCCACGGCTCTGTCTGCGGGCATTTCCGCAACCACATCCAGTGCATCCAAGCGACCTTGCAGATCGGCGGCTTGCAAGATGCGCGCAACGCCATCGGGAGGAGACACACTCTCGCCAATCGACTTGAGCTTGTTATACGCGGAAAGTCCCATGACATCAGCGACGAGCGCGATCTCTTTGAGGACAGACACGCCACGCTTTGATCCACGCTCAAGGAGTCGCTTGGCAGCCGTAAAGCGAACCCCGCGATCTTCATCTTGCAGACCCGCGACAAGGGCCGCTTCATCCACTTGTGCAAACTCCAAGGCCAGCTTGCGCGCCAGCGGATCACTCGACTGCAGTGCAGAGAGAAGACGTGCTCCCTGATTCTGATCGCCGAGCTGATGCAAGATCGCAGCCGCAGCAATTCGATCGGGCTCTGTTCCGGTCTGTGTCACCAGCGCAAGCCGCGAAAGGATCAGAGAATCAGCAGCGGCGTCCCCTTGCTTCCGAAGGGAATCGAGCACCCGCCGAATCGCACGCAGGCTCACGGCACGAACCTCGACATCGCGATCATCCAGAGACTCTGCCAGCGCGAGCAGTGCGGCCCGAACACGCTTGCGACCAAGTGCATGCGCAGCGGTCTTACGCACTTCCTTTGCTTCATCACGCAGCGCTTGTCGCAAGTGAGGAATCGACTCATCGGACTCAATCTGTCCGAGTGCAGCGACCGCCAATTCACGGGTGCTGGCCTGACTACTTCCCAGCGCAACATAGGCCCACGTCAGGCTCTGCTGCGTCAGCTGACTGTGGGAATCGACCAGCACATGAAGCAGCGCCCCCGCCGCACTGAGCCGCAGCAGCACACTATCGCCACCACTTGTGATGATTTGATCAAGCGGAGTCACCACCGACTCTGCACCGCAGTCCGAAAGACCAGAGATCGCAAGCTCTCGTACAGAGTCCGTCTCTCGATTGGAGCGCGCAGTCCGCAGCATCACGTCCTTGCCCGCCGGATCCCCAAGTGCGCTCAGTAGCTGTGCGGACAGAAGCTGAAGCGGACCCGGATGCGACTGCGTATCAGACAGAAACTTGCGCGCCCCTTCATCACCAAGCCGAGCCAGCGTAAACGCAGCAACCAGCTTCCCTTGCGGCTGAACACTATGGGAATACGCATCCAGGAGCTGCTCTTTGGCCTTGCTATCCCCGGAAAGAGCCAGCGGACTCAGCGTCGCAATCCGCGTCATTTCCGATAGCCGTCCATGCGACAGACCGTCCCACAGCAGCGAGCTTCCGACCGGATTCCCAAGCTCCACCAGCAGCGTGGCTGCACGAAAGCGCAGCACGGGATCACTCGCCGTTCGCTCCAAGATCTCTGTCAGCTTGCGCATTCCTTCGGGATGACGAAGACGAGCCAACGACTCTGCCAGGGCCAGCTCAACCGAGGGTTCCTTCTGGGCGGAAAGCTGCTGAAGCAGAAGCGGCTGTGACTCGACGGCTCCGATCTCTCCGAGCGCGCGTGCAGCAGCCCCTGCGACTTCAGGATTGGGACTCTGCAAGCGACTCTCTAGCAGCCGCCGATGCGTCATGTCACCGCTCTGTCCCAGCGCAGACACCGCACGCTGCTGGATCGCGACATCTGATCCATCCAGCGACGATTTGATCAGCGAAAGCGCATGCGTCTTGGCATCATGATGGGAAGGCTCTCTTTGCGCCAAAAACAGCAGCACCACCGCAATGTGAACCGCAAGCAGCGCCAAGATTCCGATGATCACCTGAAGCCGCAGACCACTTCCTGGCGCATGAATCACAGACGGTGGACCCGACGGACTGAGCAACAGAACACTCAGTCTCTGTTCCACTTCCGACATCGAGGGACGCTCTGCGGACTCTGCCCGAATCATCTGCAGAATCAGGCTTCCCAAGATCGGATTCACTCCGCGCAGACGCTCTGCTGCGGTATCCGAAGAGTGCTGAAGCAGCTTGAATGAAATGCGCGTAAACGGAAGCGTTCCCGTCAGCAGCTCATACAGCACGACACCGAGAGAAAAGACATCGGCCTTTCCGTCCGCTTGCTCCGCCTTTCCGAACTGCTCGGGAGCCATGTAGAGCGGCGTTCCCATCACCGAGCTGCGTTCCACAGCCCGCGCGGTCGGTGTCGTTTCTGGATCGACCTTTCCGTCGTTTAGCTTGGCAATCCCAAAGTCGAGGATCTTGACCCAGTCATGTCCCTGCCGGATCGGATCCGCAACCAGCATGATGTTGTCAGGTTTACTGCACGCACGGAATCCTCGTCTCCATGCGGGCTCTCCGTGCCTCGCAACGGAACAAAGAGGGAAGCACTCATGTAGGAACCGCAGATCCGCTGTGCAGAGACGACGATTCGGTCTAGTCGCGAAGTGAAACTGCCTATATAACACGCAGCCCATGTCAAACCTTCAAGTCACAGCGGTGACCAAGTCGTACGGAGCCAAGAAGCTCGTTGAAGACGTCACCGGCCACTTCCCCCCCGGAAAACGCTACGGACTGACCGGGCCCAACGGCGCTGGCAAGTCGACGTTTATGAAGATCCTCTCGGGCGATCTCGAACCCGAGACCGGTGGTTCGGTGTCCAGGCCGGAAAAGACCTCTGTGCTGCGACAAGATCAGTTCGGATACGAAGACATCCGCGTGCTGGATGTCGTGATGCGCGGCGCGAAGAAGCTGTGGGCGGCGATGTCCGAAAAGGAAGCGCTGCTGGCTCTGCCGGAAATCAGCGACGAGCAAGGGAGTCGTCTCGGTGAGCTAGAGATGATCATCGCGGAAGAAGACGGCTACGTTGCAGAGTCCAATGCGGGTGCGCTGCTGGTGGGACTGGGAATTCCGACGCCCGCGCACGAAGGACTGATGCGCGAGCTGCCCGGAGGACTCAAGCTGCGGGTGCTCCTTGCGCAAGCGCTGTTTGGCAAGCCGGAAGTGCTTCTGCTCGACGAGCCCACCAACAACCTGGATCTGGACTCGATTCGCTGGCTGGAAGGATTTTTGTGTAACTACGAAGGCGTTCTCGTCGCGATCTCACACGATCGTCACTTCCTAAACGCGATCTGCACGCACATCGCAGACATCGACTACAACACGATCATTCTGTACACCGGCGGCTACGACGACATGGTGGAAGCCAAGAGCCAAGTCCGCACGCGGGTTGAAGCGGAAAATGCAGAGCGCAGCAAAAAGGTTGCGCAGCTACAAGACTTCGTCGCTCGCTTCGGAGCCGGAACGCGCGCATCGCAGGTCCAGAGTCGCAAAAGACAGATCGAAAAACTGCAAGTGACGGTGCTCAAGCGGTCCAACATTGAGCGTCCCTTCATTCAGATTCCGGTCAAGCGTCCGTCGGGAAAACAGACTCTGACGATCGAAGGACTCTGCAAGGAGTGGCCCGATGTCACCATCTGCAAAGACTTCAGCGCGCTCATCACACGCGGTGAAAAGGTCGCGATCATCGGTGGCAACGGCGTCGGAAAGACCACACTCTGTCGCATGCTGGTGGGAGAGCTAACCGCCGATGATGGAACGATGGAATGGGGCAAAGATGTCTCGGTCGGATACATTGCGCAGGATCACTCCGATGCGATTCCCAAAGACACCACCATCGACGACTGGCTGCATTCCCATGACACCAAAGCGTATCTGCAAGACATTCGCGGACTGCTTGGCAAGATGCTGTTTAAGGGGGAAGAAGGACAGAAGTCCACCGCTGTTCTGTCAGGAGGCGAAGCCGTTCGCATGATGTTTGCGCGGCTGATGCTGACGCAGCCCAATGTCCTGGTTCTCGACGAGCCGACGAACCACCTGGATCTGGAATCGATCGTGGCGCTGGGCGAAGCGCTGATGAAGTACGAAGGAACTGCGTTTGTGGTGACGCACGATCGCAACCTGATCGAGTCGTTTGCCAACCATCTGTTTGTGTTTGAGCCCGGTGTCGGACTCATCGACTTTCGCGGAACCTACGACGACTATCTGGCGCATCGAGAAGCGGCCACGGGCGGAAAGAAAAAAGGTCGCTCCTAGCGATGGGCAGAGTCGGTCCGCGCGCTGTCACTTCCGGTAGGAATCGCTTAGGAATCGCTTAGGAATCGCTTAGGAATCGTTTGGGAGTCCGCTTGAGACTCCCCGACGAGCGCTACAGCAGCGTGTCTTGATTCTTTAGTTTCCCTTTCATCACCTTGCGATAGCAGTGCGTACTTCCGTCGATGATTCCGTGCGACCGCTCAACGTTCATGAACGTGCGCGCAAGCTCAGGCGTCTCATCCCAGCCGTTCGTCTTCCCAAACTGACTCCCAACCTGACAGTACAGGCTGTGGTCAAAGCGCGCGGTGTCGTGAACCTTGCCATCGTGAATGTGAACGGTTGGGAAGAACAGCTTGCTCGCATCCGCACGCGGAAACACAAACGCCATCGGATGCACCGCGCGAGCCGACTTGCGCAGCTTGAACACCGCAAAGCCAGAACGCTTGTACGCGGGCAGCTTGTCCCAGACTCCGTCCGGCATTCGGAATCGCGCATCGAGCCGCGCAAAGTCCGCGACCTGCGGAACAAAGGAAGCCTCGAAGCTCCCAACTTGCACCACTTCGAGCGGAATCGATCGCGCCGCAGCCGTCCTCAGTCCACGAGAGGGCTCCGCGCCGTTCATCGCATCAGGCTCAAGGAACCCTGTGAACAGATCTGAAAAGAAGTCGCTGTAGTCATGCAGATCGATGAACTTGACCGCATCTTCCTTGCTTCCCACAGGAACCGGAAGCGGCAGCACCATCGCGAGATCTTCCGACGCTGCGTAGCTCATGCTGTAGACCAGATACTGTTTTCCGTGACCAGCATCGCGCGCAAAGATCTTGGTGGCAGACACAGACTCAACGGGACGGGTGAAGCAGCACATCACGCACTCCTAACGAGGATCGCGTCCATCATACCGTCAACTGGACACCGCGCGCATCCAGACAAGTCCCAGCGACGGAAAGCTTCCCCTCCCATTCCGCGTGAGATATGGGGAACAGCACGCGAAACCGCAGCGACGGAATCCCGAATATCAGGTTTTAGATCTCTGTGAATCACGCCTTTTTCGTGGGCGGCGGTGAGCGCGCGGGCAAGCTGGAGCGCAATGTCGATGACGGCTTGCTCTGGCAGCGGCAGCCCTGCTTTCTGCATGCGCTGCTCCAGCGACTCGCCTTGCAGAAACTCCATCACGATGAACAGCGTCCCGTCGGACTGCTGGCCATATTCGAAGATCTCGACCAGACCCGGATGCTGGATGATGTTGACGGCGCGCGCTTCGTTTAGGAATCGCTCGGTGTAGTCCGGTCGCTGCGCCCACTCACGGTGCATGACCTTGATCGCGGCTTTGCGTCCGATGTGACGGTGCTTGGCTTCGTAGACGACGCCCATTCCGCCTTGGCCGACTTTGCGAACGACTTCGAAGTTGCCAAACAGCGTTCCGACGGGAACTTCTCGAACTGCGATCGGAACCAGTCGTGCGTCCTTCGGCGTCGACGAGCCAAGCTTTACCTTTTCGTGAAGCGTCGGTGCCGTCGATCCCAGATCGACTTCATCGTCGTCATTCGACGCCAAGGTAGATGCAAACGCAGGATCAGCGGGCCGCTTGACGCTGTCCTCCTTGTCGGACTTCATCCAGGAAATTGTATAACCGCGCGCACTCTCCAGTCATGAGCGAGGCTCGGTTTTTGACAACTTGCTTGTATCAAAATAGTGCGTGTCATCGCACTCCTTCACGCAGCTGACTTCACTTTCCCAGAGTCGAGCAGAGACACTTCCGCGCACGCCAGCTGACCACCTCCGCGACAAGGTACTTCTGTTACCCATATATGAATCATCGAATATGCCTAATATTTGGCGCACTCCGTTCACGGACGATGAATCATTTACTCTGTGCGACAGAGAAGCTCGCGCGCTACGGGATTGTGGTGCTATAAGCGCAACATGCGCACCTGGAAGCTGTTTTCGCTGGGAAGCATCGCGGGCTCCGTCCTTGGACTGGCGCTCCTTTCGGTCTGGAGCTGCAACACCTCGATCGGTGGTGACGGGCCTTCAGACGCTGGCGTGACCGACGGAAGCTGGACACCGCCGACGCCGCCCGATCTGCGGTTCGATCCCGATGCCTTTTGGGCGGACGATCCACCGATCATGAGCTGCGTATCCGACGGAGGCATGCTGCCGCCACCGCCGATTCCAGGTGGCACACCAGAGTGTCCCGACGACAAGAACCGTCAAGGCTGCCCGTGTACGACGGTCGGTGAACAGCGCGCGTGCTGGCCGGGACTGCGCCAAAACCGCAACCTGGGCATCTGTCGCGATGGCGTCACCACCTGCATGCGCGTCGGAGAGCTAAACCAAGCGTGGGGCGCGTGCGAAGGCTATGTGCTGCCGACCTCGGGTGCGACGGGCGGATCGGAAGCCTGCAAGTGCTTTTCAGAAGGACGCTGGGCGCTCGACAACTTGGTGCCGTGCTTCTACACCTCGGGCGGTGAAGACATCGGCGCTGCATCGTCGGTCATCGAAGGCGGAATGCCCAAGTGCCAGTCGATGAGCAAGCCGCTCAAAGCGCCAAGCCAGCCGTGGAGCCCCAACAACCTGACGGTGGACTGCGTCGGTCGCTGGAAGCTCTGCTACACGCTCAAAGCGGGCGATGGCGCCAATCCGCAGCCGAGCGACTGCGTGGTGGCCAGCGTGTGCAGCGAAGGCGACTACATCGAAGCGAAAAAGACCCAAGCGCTGCCGCAGCTTCCATCTTGGGCGACGACCACCCAAGCCGCGATCGACTGCGCCAAGAAGTTCAAGCAGAGCGGCGGCTACGGCGAGATGAGCGTCGACGGAACCACGGTCACTTGCGACAAGGTTCAAAAGGTCTTCAATCGCGTCAAATACTGCCCGCTTAGCTGCAACACCGATCCGACGCAGCAGGAGTGCAAAAACTGCGGATCGGGCGGCGGCGGCAGCTTCTAGCCTCGCTGCTCACGTTCACATGGCGCTGTAAGCTCGCGTAACCACACGCGATTTCCGTCTCGGTTGACGACCCCCAGCCTCCGCGCTCACCGTAATAGGGAGTGCATCCGCTCATAGCGTGATCAGCAGGGGGGGAAATGACTACGCGTACCGGCACAGGAAAAAAGGCGCCGACCACAGCAAAGAAGAAAGCAGCACCTAGCAAAGCGGCCACGCCCAAGAAGGCCGCTTCGTCGACCGCCACCAAGGCAGCAGCACCCAAGAAGGCGGCGGCTCCCAAGAAGGCGGCGGCTCCCAAGAAGGCGGCGGCTC
>CALMML010000173.1 GCA_937868485.1 uncultured Myxococcales bacterium
ACACGCCCATGAACACCGCTTGTTTTCCTGAAAAGCGCACGTCTTGTTCGTACGTATCCGCACCGAGCACCACGTCCGCCACATCTTCCAAGCGAACCAGCGCGCCACCTTGCTGACGAATCACCAAGCGACGGAAGTCTTCAATCGTTCGCAGATCCGTCGCTGCCGTTAGGTTGAGCTGAACCAGCGCTCCCTTGGTCTGTCCCACCGCGGACAGATAGTTGTTCGTCGCCAGCGCTTGCCGAACCTGCGACGGACTGACGTTGAGCGCGGCCATCCGCTCGGGCCGAAGCCACGCGCGCACCGCAAACGTTCGTCCTCCGAGCAGATCCGCTTTCTGGACTCCTTCCAGCGCCGACAGCCGAGGCTGAACCACGCGAATCAGATAGTCCGTCAGCTGATTCTGTTCAAGGATCGTGGAGCCAAAGCTCAGATACATCGAGGCGATTGCAGAGTCCGAAGGCTCAATCGAGATCGACGGAACCTCTGCTTCCGGTGGCAAGTCCGCGCGCACCTGATTGACACGCGCACTGATGTCCGACAGCGCGTTGGCTGCACTGAAGTTGAGCTTCAGTCGCACGTTGATCGTCGAGAGACCTTGCGCGCTCTGTGACTCGATGTAGTCGATTCCGTCCGCTGCTGCGATCGCGCGTTCCAGCGGAGTGGTAATAAAGCCGCGCACCAGATCTGCGTTCGCGCCGACATACGCCGTTCGCACCGTGATCGTTGCGCTCTCAAGCTTGGGATACTGACGGACATTGAGCGTCCGCACCGCCTGCAGTCCCGCGATGATGATCACCAGATTGACCACCAGCGCCAGCACCGGACGACGCACAAACACATCTGTGAACTTCATGATGGATCACCGATTTTCCGGTTGAGGCTGCAGGGAAAAGCTTGGCTGCACTTCGTTGTGAATCGCGATTCCGACTCCGTTGCGCAGCTTGAACGCACCCATGCTGACCAGCTCTTGACCTTGCTTGATTCCGTCGGTGATTGCGACGTAGTCACCGCGCGCGGCACCGACCCGGACAAACTGCTGACGCGCTACTTTCGCGGGCTTTCCATCGCTTCCTTGCACCACTTGTCCGGCGGGATCTTTGCGATCTTCCACCACGAACACAGAGTCTCCGTACGATGCATGCAGCACCGCAGTCGCCGGAGCCGCCAGCACATGGACCTTCTGCGGCTTTACCACCGACACGCTGACAAACATTCCGGGGCGCAGCAGCTCTTGTCGGTTCGGAATGCTCGCCCGCAGTCGCACCGATCGCGTCGTGACATCGATCGCTGGATCCACCGCAGAGATCGTTCCTTCAAACACCGCTTTTTTGTCTCCCGACAGCGACACCCGCACCGGAGTCCGTGGCGCCACATCGTTTAGATCTTGCTGCGGTAGCGTAAAGTCCACGTACACCACATCGAGCGACTCCAGCGTCGTCACTTGCGTGCCCGGATTCAGGTACTGACCCAGGTTCACCGCGCGAATTCCGAGCCGTCCTGAAAACGGAGCGCGAATGGTCTTTCGCTCGATCTGCGCTTGCAGTGCGCTCAGATCCGCACGCGAAGTCTTCAGCTGTGCTTCGTCTCCATCGAGCTGCGACCGAGGAATCGCCGACTGCTTGGCCAGCTGTCGCGAGCGTCCGGTGTTTAGCGTTGCCAGCTCTCTGCGTGCAATCGCCGATGCAAGCTGCGCGCGCTCTACGCTGCTATCCAGCTCCAGCAGAACCTGTCCGGCTTTGACCTGCGCACCCGACTCAAAACGGATTGCATTCACAACGCCTGGCACTTCACTGCTTAGCGCAACGCCTTTGGCCGCGACCACGCTTCCGACGGCAGACAGCGTCTCTTCCCAGACATCTTCTTTCACCGTCGTCGTGCTGACTGACTCTGGCGGCGGCCCGAGCTGTTCGGCTGCCTTTCCTGCCTTCATCAGCATCGAGATCTGACCGAACTTGATGCCAACCAATCCACCAACAATGAGAACAACAATTCCGCCTGCTATGAAGTAACGCATGTGTCCTTTGGATTCCTCGTATGCTCAAACCTGGAGCGGGGAAGGGGGGGAAGACCTACTCCGAAACCGAGTCCGCTTCAATCAGGAATTGAGGCTGACTCATCCGTGGTTTCAGATGCGATCGTGATGTGGGCTGTCTGAAGGGCTGTACGATCGGGGACTGACACTGCCGGTCAATAAGAGGCGTCTGCTATGCCTAATAATCAATAAGAGGAATAGACAATGCCTACTATTGATGCGTGCGCTGTGTGTCTGTGGTTCCTATAACACTGTCTGCCGGAGCGCGGGAAACACCTTTCCAACTTTTGCCAGCACATAGTCGCCATACGTTCCAGCAAAAGCGTGTACCGAAGCCTGATCCCAGCGCGTCGCTGCATCGTCATCATGAACCGTCCGAATCGGCTCGATCTGCGCGTCAAAGTCCGGGTCAAAAAACAGCGGTAGCGACAAGCGATCTCGTCCACTTTGATTCAGCCGAACGCGATGCGGAGTGCTGCGGTACAGGCCGCCCGTCATTCGATCCAGCATGTCGCCGATGTTGCAGACAAACGATCCAGCAATCGGTGGCGCGTCGATAAGCTGGTCGCCCGTTCGCACCGTCAGTCCGCCCACGTCATCTTGCCGGAGCAGTGTCAGCAGTCCGTAGTCGGTGTGCTCTCCGACGCCGTAGCGCACATCCAGGTTCGCTGGCACCGGACGACTGGGATACTGAAAGATCCGAAACAGAATCAGCGGATCGGACGTATAGCGACGGAAAAAGTAGTCATCAGGAAGCGCCAGCGATGCCGCAATCGCTGCCATCACTTGATGCCCGAGCCTTGTGACCTGATCGATGTACGTCAGGATGGCACTGCGGAAGCCAGGCACCAGATCGTCGTCGGGAATCAGGTTTGCTCCGTGCATCGGAACGCCCGCGCGCACTCGAGGATGGGTCTCGGGAAGCTCGGTTCCCAGATACAGTCCTTCTTTCCAGTCAGGCCGTCCCGAAGTCAGCTCGCCACCGAGCGGAAACCAGCCTCGCCACGCGCGACCACCGAGCGGCATTGCAAAGCGCGCTTTGATGTCTTCGGACAGCGCAAAAAACTGATGACTCTGCTTCATCAGCGTCGCGACCAGCGCTTCATCGACATCATGACCGACGACATAGAAAAATCCGACGCTGCGACATGCGTCAGCGATGGCCTGTGCCACCACCGGACGCGGCGCGCGCAGATCGATGACCGGAAGCTGCTCGCTCATGGATGCGTTGCCTCTGCTGTCTGCATGAACCGAAATCCGTTATAGCAGACGAAGTACGGTAAAGCGAACGATGGGACGCTTCTACGGACTTCCCGACGCTGTGACTCGGAACCGGGAACAACCAGCACGCCCAGCGACGAACCCGCTTTTGTGAGGCTTAATGTCGCGATGGACGACGCCCAGGCGATGCGCTTCTTCGAGTGCGGCGGCCAGCTGTCGCATCACCGAAATCGCGCGCAGTGTGGCCAGCGGACCTTCGCGATCGAGCACGTCAGACAGATCATTTCCGTCGACCAGCTCCATCACCAGATACGGCATTTCGCCTTGCAAGCCGAAGTCGAAGACCTGCGCGATCGACGGATGGTTCAGCTGGCTCCAGACTTTTGCCTCACGCTTAAAGCGCTCGACGGCGTCTGGCTCCGCAAACGTCTCTTTTCGCATCATCTTGATGGCCACAGCCTTGTCGACGGCTAAGTTCGTTCCTCGGAAGACGACGCCCATCGCGCCTTCTCCCAAGATTCCGTCGAGTCGGTACTGACCATCGAGCG
>CALMML010000174.1 GCA_937868485.1 uncultured Myxococcales bacterium
GATCTTTGCGGCGCTGCGTCCGCAGTACCCTGCGCGGCGTGAGCGCTACTTTCAAGCGGAAGCAGCGGTCATTGCCAGCGTCCTTCGTCAAGGTCAGCGCAGTGGAGAGCTCGCCGTCTCGTCTCCGCTCGCGATGGCGCGACTGCTGATTCTGTCTACCAATGCCTTTTTGCCGCACGGACTCAGTCCCCAGCAGATCCTGACCGACGAGCAGCAGACCTTGCGTCAGCTCAAAGCGCTGGTGTCGCTGCTGCTGCAAGGACTACGAACAGAGCCCGTCTTGGCGGCGAAGCAGAGCCGCAAACAGATTTCGTACGTACAAAGGAGGCCGTGATGAGGAGTCTTTTTCCAAGTCGAGGAGCGTTCACCCTGGCTGCCAGTCTGCTTGTGACTTCGTCGGTGTCCTTTGCCGGACTGGACGCCATGGCTGCTGCGTCGAAAGAGCAAAAGCCAGCGGTCACAGACTCGCAGGCTGCGGGAGTCACCGCGCAAGCAGAGGACTTCATCAGCGATGCAGAGCGTCAGCAAGTGATTGCCAAGGCGCTGACAGAGATCGAAGCAAAGTATGTCTTTCCCGAAGTGGTCAAGCAGCAGCTGCCAGAGCTTCGCCGTCGCTGGACAGAAGGTGAGCTGACCAAACAGACAAAGCGCAGCGTGCTCATTCGGAAGATGAATGCAGATCTATCCGCGCTGTTTCATGACGGACATCTGTTTGTGGCGCCGCCGCGACCGGGCATGGGAGGACAGCACCAGTCCCCTGCGGAGCTTGATGCCTATCTGCGCAAGCAACACTATGAGATCCGTCGGGCAGAGATCCTGGCTGGCAACATCGGCTACCTGAGACTGGATCTGTTTGCTCCGTATGATCTGGTGGGATTCCGTCGTGCGCTTGCGGAAGCGATGTCTTTTGTCGCGGACACCGATGCGCTCATCTTGGATCTGCGCAATCACCACGGTGGCGACGTTCGATCCGTGGCGCTGTGGGTCAGCTACTTTACCGATCAGCGGGTTCATCTGCTGGATGCGTTTGATCGACTGACCGGACAGACCACACCGAGCGTTACGCTGTCCAAGCTGGAAGGAACGCGCTACGGAAAGGACAAGCCGGTGTATGTGCTGATCTCGCGGCGCACCTTTTCGGGAGGCGAAGAGTTTGCCTATGATCTGCAAGGAATGAAGCGCGGAACGCTCGTCGGTGAAACCAGTGCAGGGGCCGCCAACAACAACATGTTCATTGCGCTGTCTCCGCAGCTTGTGATCTCGGTTCCGTACGGACATGTGACCAGCTCCTTTACGCGCAGCAACTGGGAACAAGTCGGGGTAAAGCCAGATGTAAAGACAGATCCGAAAGATGCGCTGCGCGTGGCGCAAGAGCAGGCGCTGCAAGTGCTGCTTCAGAAGGCCACACGCCGAGAAGACAAGCAGGCGCTGGAGCAGGCATTGTCGGCACTGCGGACACAGGCTCCGGCTTCGTAGCGGGGGGATTCCTAACGGACTCCTTCCGCATTCCTAACGGACTCCTTTTTGGCGCTGACTGCGCTTTGGATTTCTACATTCCTCGTCGGTGTGACAGCGGGACCACACCGGGCAGCGCGGGCAGATAGCCTTTTATGATCTGCGCGAAGATGCGCAAGCGGGCCGGATAAAAGCGCGCTTTGGGATAGACCAGCGAGATCCGCAGCGACGAAGCCAGCCAGTCGGGCGCAAGCTGCACCAAGCGTCCTGCTTTCAGATCGTCGGACACAACCCACTCGGACAAGATTCCCACCCCGATTCCGGCCAGCGCGGCATGACGAAGTGCGTTCAAGTTGTCGGTGGCAAAGCGCGGCTGAATCGAAAAGCGCTGCGTCTCATCGGTCTGGCCGTGCTGCAAAGAGACTTCATCTTGATAAAACGGACGCAGCGCCAGCCACGGCAGATGCGACAGCGCCTGCGGACTCGACGGTGGCTTGCCCTTGCCCCACAGCTTCGGGGCCGCGACGACAATGCGCGGCAGCTCGGCCAGCGGTCTGGCAATCAGGCGGGAGTCTTCCACTCGTCCGACGCGCACCGCACAGTCGATTCCTTCAGCGACAAAGTCCGGCAGTCGATCGTGCAGCAGCCACTCGACGGAGACATCGGGATGACGCTGCAAAAAGTCAACGACCGGCGGCAGCAGCTGATGCTGACCAAAGATCGACGGAGCGACGACGCGCAAGATGCCTCGCGGTCGGGCTTCCTCGCCACGTAGCTCCGACTCCATCATCTGCCAGCGCTCCAGCAGCGCCTTGGCATGCTCAAAACAGCGCGCGCCATCGTCGGTGAGCTTCAGTGCGTGGGTGGTCCGCTGGATCAGCCGCAGCCCCAGCGATCGCTCCAGCTGCTGAAGTCGTCGGCTGACCGTCGGCTGCGTGGTTTCCAGTCGGGCTGCCGCTGCGGACAGCGAGCCTGACTCGACGATGCGCACGAAGGTGAGCAGCAGCTCGATGCGATCCGAGCCCAGGCTGAGCGACTCTTTCATACGTGCAGCGTATAACCGTTGTTCCTGACTTGCTACTACAAGCGCTGGCTATACGCCTTCATCATGAGCGACGTGCTTGCAGGGAGTCGGCGAGCAGGAGCAAAGAGACGATGTCTTCGATACAAGCAGCGCAGGTCGATCGCGTACTCGACGAGTCGCGTGACATTCCGAGCGCACTACTGTTGCTGTTGGCGACGGGGGCAGGGCTGGGCGCGGCGTCTTTGTATTACTGCCAGCCGCTGTTGATGGAGATCTCGGACGGACTGCACGTTCGTCCATCGCTGATGGGCCTTGTTCCGACGCTGACGCAGCTCGGCTATGCGTCCGGGGTGCTGTTGCTGGCCCCGCTTGGGGATCGCTATGACCGTCGCATCATCATCTTGGTGAAGACGGCGCTGCTGTCGCTGGCGCTGCTGTCGATTGGGCTCGCTTCGGGGTTTGGGATGCTGCTCGGTGCGAGCCTGTTGGTGGGAGCCTCCGCGACGATGGCGCAAGATGTGGTTCCAGCGGCGGCGGTGCTCGCGCCGGAGTCGCAGCGCGGCAAGATCGTCGGCAAGGTGATGACCGGCCTGCTGCTCGGGATTCTGCTATCGAGGGTGGCGAGTGGCTTCATCGGTCAGCACTGGGGCTGGCGGACGGTCTATCTGCTGGCGTCGCTGGCGGTGATGTGCATCGGGCTTCTGTTTGGACGCGGGCTGCCGCGCTTTGCGAAGACGACGGAGCTGAGCTATCGCGCGCTCATCGCGTCGATGCTGGGGCTGTGGCGTCGGCACGCACCGCTGCGTCATGCGGCGATGTCACAGGGTCTGCTGGCGGTGTCGTTTGGTGCGTTTTGGTCGACGCTGGCGATGATGCTGCATGCGCGCTACGGGCTCGGCTCGGCGGTGGCGGGTGCGCTGGGGCTGGCTGGGGCGGCGGGTGCGCTGGCTGCGCCGCTCGGGGGCAAGCTGGCGGACCGACGGGGCGCCAAGTGGGTGACGCAGCAAGGCTCGGCGCTGACGGCACTGTCGTTTGGCGCGATGGCGATCGATGGCTGGCTGCCCGATTCGCTGCGTCTTGGCTTTTTGGTGCTGATGACGATCCTGTTCGACTTCGGGATGCAGGCGACGCTCGTCGGACATCAGACGGTGGTGTATGGCCTGGACGCGGGCGCGCGCAGTCGTCTCAACGCCGTGCTGCTGACGTGTATGTTCATCGGAATGGCCAGCGGGGCGGCGTTTGGGAGTCTGGCTCTTGCGCGCTGGGGCTGGCTGGGAGTCGTCGGGCTCTGCTCGCTGGTGTCGTTTGGTGCGTGGCTGGTTCGCTGCTACGCGAGCCGCGTTGACTGAGTCCGCTGTCCGTCGACTCACGCTGCTTCGGCTAGAAGTTGATGCGTCGCATCACCGCGCGCGGCAACAGCGAGATCGCATCCATCACCAGCTCCCACACAAGCGGCGTATACACAACCGGACGCGGACACAGCAGCGCCGACCGAACATCGCGCGCAACTTGCTCTGGCTCTCCCGCAAACGGAGGCGGACGCAGCCCTGCCGTCATTCCCGTCTTCACAAAGCCCGGTCGAACACAGATAACACGCAGACCGGATGCATAATATTTGTGATCCAGTCCGTTTAGGTAGGCAGCGAGTCCGGCTTTGCTGGCTCCGTAGAGCACCACCGGCTTGCGTGCGCGATCTCCAGCGACGGAACCAAACACACAGAGTGTTCCGCCACCTTGCGCAAGCAGCAGCTTTCGCGCCACTTCACAGAACAACACGGTGTTTACAAAGTTTACGCGCAGCAGTCGTTCGAGCAGGACGGTGTCTGACTCCAGCTTGTCTTGCGTGGCAAACTGTCCGGCGGTCACCACGACGGCATCAATGTGTCCGAGCGCTTGCTTGGCCTGCTCCATCGCGGGCTCAAACGTCTCGCTCTGTTCGAGATCACAGTGGGCGTACGAAATCGTCTGATGCTGACCTCCGCGAACGGACAGATCCGCGCTGCTGCGGCGTAGATCTTCGGCATCACGCCCAAGAAGAAACACGCGATCCCCGGACTCTGCACAGAGCCTAGCGAGCGCGCGGCCCATTCCTTTGGTCGCTCCCAAGATCACGACGTTCATGGCTTGTCTCCAAACAGACGAACAGACTGCGCACTCCGTACGCGATGCATCGGGTCCCACTTGTTCCGCACGCTTTGCCACGCAGACAGTCGCGGCTCCATCTGCGCAAAGTGCTCAGGCCGGGTCAGCGCATCCTTGGTCAGATAGATGCGGCCCCCTTCGCGAATCACCAGCTCGTTTAAGCGATCGATGTGCTCTTGGGTGTGCTCTCGCAGCGCCAGATCGAGCGCAATCGACGTACCAGGCATTGGAAAAGACAGCATTCCGCTTCCTTGGGCTCCGCAGTCTTTGAGCACGCACAAAAAGGAAGCGCCACCGAGCGAAGTCAGGAGTTCCAAAAAGCGTCGCACCGCTGCGCGTCCTTTCGACGCTGGCAGCACCGCTTGATGTTGGGTAAAGCCCTCTTTTCCGTAGATGCGATTCCAGTTCCGAATGGCATCGAGCGGATAGAAGAACTCTTCGGGTGAAACGATTCCTGTGCGAACGCGCGGAATGTGCTGATGGTAGAGCGCCGCGTTAAACAGCCGCACCGACTGCTTTCCCATCGCCCACGATGGCAGCTGAAACGGAACGCTCAGACGGATTTTGGGCTTGGGTGGATGCGTGGGTGCTTCCGTCTCCGTGGCCCAGCGACCGCGATACAGAATGCCGCGTCCCATGCGCGATCCTTCGCTGAGACAGTCGATCCACGCGACGGTCATCGGCCACTGCTCTGCGGCATGTCCCAGCGCATCAAGCAGCGTATCCAGATCAGGGACGCGCTCGGTTTCCTGATAGATCCAGCACGACGGAATCTTGCGCATCTGGAACGTCACTTCCAAGATGTGTCCCGTCAGTCCCATTCCGCCAATCGTGGCGTAGAACAAGTCGCTGTGTACGTCTTTGGAACACTCGACCACTTGGCCGGTTCCGGTTCGCATCGTGAGCGACAAGACGTGTTCGCCAAAGCAGCCTTCGACGTGGTGATTCTTGCCGTGTACGTCGGAAGCGACCATTCCGCCGAGCGTCACAAACTGCGTTCCCGGCGTCACCGGAACAAAGAAGCGACGCGGTAGGAAGATGCGATTGAGCTCGTACAGAGACAGCCCGGACTCTGCGCGCAGGACTCCGCTTGCTTCATCAAACGACAAGATGCGATCCGCCAGCGTGGTTCCCAGAATCACTGGCTCCGACGGAGGCGGCACTGCAGAGTCACCATAGGAGCGACCAAGGCCGCGCAGGATCGGAACGTCTTCGCTGGCTCTCAGCAGATCTTCTGACAGACGCTCTTCGCCTTCCGATCCGACTCCTCCCCAGCCGACGACGCGGTTGCTTCTGTTCATCTCCCTATCGCTCGTTTTGCTGTCGCGCACGGTGCTTTCACTTCACTGCATCATGTATCAGGGTTCGATGCTTTAGGGAAGCAACTCGCTGCGCACGCCTATTCTGAGACGGACAGAGACTGCGCGATCAGGGCTTTGACAAACGCTTCTTCGTCTTGCGGACTGTCCGGCTTTTGCGTGCCGCCCAGCTCTCGCATGACCAGCAGCTTGGGCGGAATGTCGTCCAGAAACCGACTTGGTGTCTTGGGCCAGCCACCCCGCATCTCAGCGCGCGAGATATACAGCTTTTGTCGTGCGCGCGTGATTCCGACGTAACAGAGTCGTCTCTCTTCCGATAGATCGGAAGACTGCTCGTCTGCTTCCTCTCCGTCGCCCATCCTGCGTGATGCGATCGTGTAGTCGGCCTGACGCGGCGCCAGCGATCGCTTGTGCGGAAGGATCTCTTCCTCCAGTCCGACAAAGAACACCACTTTCCATTCCAGACCTTTGGCTCCGTGCAGCGTAGACAGTGTGACCGCATCGCGCAGCGCATCATCGACATCTTCATCTTGCGACGAGATCGTCAGCCGATTCAGATACGACAGCATGTCAAAGTCCGGTCCCGCTTTTTCTGCGTAGCGCTGCATGCTGGACAGAAACTCACTCAAGTTGCGGAGTCTCCGTTCCGCTTGCGTCATCGTCGGTCCGGCGCGCACCAGATCATCTTGCACGCCGACTTCACGCAGCAGCTCTTCGGCCAGCTCTTTGAGCCGCGCGCCGCCATGTTGTGCAAACAATCGCTGGTACTTTTCGATGCTGCGGACAAAGCGCTGGAGCGACGCCATGATCCGATTGGAAAGTCCTTCGTGCTCGGGCGTGGACTCCTCTTGTGCAAACAGATCGAGCGATCCGGTCTTGTGTGAAACCAGATCCCGAATCAGCTCCCACAGCGACAGATCTGCCTTCTTTTTGCGCGCTTCTTTGTGCAGTGCGGACAGAGACTCCATCGCTTGCGGACCGATTCCGCGCGGTGGATAGTTGATCACGCGGCGCAGCGATAGCTCGTCGTGCGGATAGGCCAGCATCTTCAGATAGGCCATCGCATCTTTGACTTCTTTGCGATCAAAGAACGCGGCACCACCGATGACGTGATACTCGATTCGCGCCGCTCGCAGCGCAGTCTCCAGCGGCTCACACTGCCGGGTGGTTCGATACAGCACCGCAATGTCGCGCAGATCGAACTTCTTGGACATCACCAGCGCATCGATCTCTTCTGCGACAAACTGCGCTTCATCATCTTCATCAGGAGCCACCACAATTTGGATGGGTTCTCCGTCGCCGCGCTGGGTCCACAGCGTCTTCCCATGTCGCGCGGTGTTCTTTTCGATCACCGCGTTGGCTGCATGCAGAATGCCTCCGGTCGATCGATAATTTTCTTCCAGCTTGATGACTTTCGCACCGGGAAACTGCTGTTCAAACTGCAAGATGTTGCGACTGTCTGCGCCGCGCCATGCATAGATCGACTGATCATCGTCACCGACGACAGCCAGGTTTCCGTACTTTTTGCAAAGGAGCTGAAGGAGCGCAAGCTGACAGTGGTTTGTGTCCTGGTATTCATCGATCATCAGGTAGCGGAATCGACTCTGCCAGCGACTCCTTACGTGCTCTTGTTCGGTCAAAAGTCGCAGCGTTTCCACCAGCAGATCATCAAAGTCGAGCGCATGCAGCGATCGCATTTTCTCGACGTAGCGCGGATACACTTCAGCGGTGAAGCCATCGTATTCACTGACAAAGCGCGCTCTGCGAACCTGCATC
Organism: uncultured Myxococcales bacterium; assembly: GCA_937868485.1. GTDB lineage: Bacteria > Myxococcota_A > Polyangia > Palsa-1104 > JAEUJZ01 > JAEUKA01. The sequence goes on from CALMML010000174.1 coordinate 7,717, forward strand.
AAAAAGTCTTGCGGAGTGAGTCCCGCATTCTTGGCGCGACTGATGCGACTTAGGATCGACTTGACCTCTAGCTTGCGTCCATCCATGTGCGCATGACGCAAGATCTCGCGAATCACACCGAGCTGATCGGAGGTGTCGTAGACCGAAAATCCCGACGGCATTCCCAGCGCGGCCTGCTCACTCTTTAGGATCACCAGACCGAGCGCGTGAAACGTCGACAGCATCACACCGCGCGCTTGTCCGCCCGTGCAGAGTCGGTCCACTCGCTCGCGCATTTCCTCTGCGGCCTTGTTGGTAAAGCTCACCGCCAAGATGGACTCTGGACGGACTCCCTTTTCCAGAAGGTGCGCAATCCGATAGGTGATGACGCGCGTTTTTCCCGATCCTGCACCTGCCAACACAAGGAGCGGACCCTCGGTGGTCTCGACCGCCTGGCGCTGCGGCGGGTTTAGGTCACTGAGCCGAATCGCCATGGCTCGGCACGGAAGCACAAGTTTCCGGCTTGAGCCAAATTTTTCGGCTATAGTCCGCCGCCATGTTTGCTTCAATTGCTCGACATCCGTTTCGCTTTTTGACCCTTGGAGGCTTTCTCTCCGTCGGGTTATTGGTCTGGGCGCTGCCTCCAGAGACTGGCGCACAGGCCGCTGCACAGTCCGCCAACGCCCCCGCAAAAAAGGCCGATCCCAAGCTGATGTATCCGCCCACCAAGACGGTTGACCAAGTCGATGTGTATCACGGCGAACAGGTCAAAGATCCGTATCGCTGGCTGGAATCACTCGACTCAGAAGAGACGCGGCAGTGGGTGCAAGCGCAGAACAAAGTGACGTTTGGGTATCTGGAACAGATCCCCGGTCGCGACAAGATCAAGCAGCGGCTGACGGACCTGTGGAACTACGAAAAGTATTCGCCTCCGCAGCACGAAGGGGGTCGCTACTTCTATTCCTACAACAGCGGACTCCAGAACCAGAGCGTGCTGTATACGCTGACGTCGCTCGACGCACCGCCGCAGCTTTTGCTGGATCCGAACACGCTCGCCAAAGATGGCACGGTCGCGCTGAGCGGAGTCGGTGTCAGCCACGATGGGAACCTGCTCGCGTACGGACTGTCGGCGGCGGGATCGGACTGGCAAGAGTGGCGCGTGCGTGATGTCGCCACCGGCAAAGACCTTGCGGACATCGTCAAGTGGATCAAGTTTTCCGGCGTTGCGTGGACCAAGGACAACAAGGGCTTTTACTACGGACGCTTCGACGAGCCGAAGGCAGGCGCCAAGAGCCTGGAAGACCTGAACTTCTTCCACAAGCTCTACCATCACAAGCTGGGAACGGATCAGTCGCAAGACACGCTGGTCTACGAAGACAAGGTTCACAAGGAATGGCAGTTCGTTCCGGCGGTGACGGATGACGGAAAGTATCTGATCATCACGGTGGCGAAGGGAACCGACGACAAGTACCGCATCCTGTACCAAGACTTGAGCAAGCCCGGCAGCAAGATCGTCGAGCTGGTCGATAACTTCGATGCAGAGTACACCTTCGTCGACAACGATGGTCCGGTCCTGTACTTCAAGACGGATCTGAAGGCGCCCAAGAACAAGCTCATCGCGATTGACATTCGCAAGCCCGCAGAGCGTCGCGAGCTGATCGCAGAGTCCGCCGATACGCTTCAGCATGTGTCGCTCGTGAACAACCTGTTTGTCGCGACCTATCTGCACAACGCGACCACGCAGGTGAAGGTGTTTGACAAGACCGGCAAGCAGGTCAAAGAAGTGACGCTGCCGGGGCTCGGAACCTCGATGGGCTTTGGTGGGCGACGGAACCACAAAGAGACATATTATGCCTTTACGAGCTATAATATTCCGCCCACGATCTATCGTCTGGACCTGACCACGTTCGAGAGCAAGGTCTGGAAGCAGCCGCAGCTGAAGTTCAACCCGCAAGACTTTGAGACCAAGCAGGTGTTTTATCCGAGCAAGGATGGCACCAAGATCTCGATGTTTTTGACGCATCGCAAAGGGCTTACGCAAAGCGGACAGAATCCGACGTACTTGTACGGATACGGCGGCTTCAACATTCCGATCGTGCCTGGCTTCAGCGTCGCTGACCTTGTGTGGATGGAGCACGGCGGAGTCATCGCGTACGCCAACCTTCGCGGTGGTGGAGAATACGGTGAAGAGTGGCACCGCGCGGGTACCAAGCTGCGCAAACAGAATGTCTTTAACGACTTCATCAGCGCGGCAGAGTGGTTGATTCAGAACAAGTACACCTCGACTCCCAAGCTGTCGATCGCGGGTGGATCAAACGGTGGTCTGCTCGTCGGTGCGTGCATTACGCAGCGGCCCGATCTGTTTGGCGCAGCGATTCCTGCGGTGGGCGTGATGGACATGCTCCGCTTCCACAAGTTTACGATCGGTTGGGAGTGGATCGATGACTACGGATCTTCGGACAACGCAGAGGAGTTTAAGGCGCTGCGGGCGTACTCTCCGTATCACAACATCAAGCCGGGAACGAAGTATCCAGCGACGATGGTGACGACGGCGGATCACGATGATCGCGTGGTGCCGGGTCACAGCTTCAAGTTCGCGGCGGCCTTGCAAGCGGCGCAAGCGGGACCGGCTCCGACCTTGATTCGCATTGATGTCCGCGCAGGTCACGGCGCTGGAAAACCAACCAGCAAGCGCATTGATGAAGCAACCGATCGACTGTCCTTCCTGGGCAATGTCCTGGGTGTCGACTTCACGAAGTAAAGGGGATTCCCATGGCTGGTAGCGTAAACAAAGTCATTGTCATTGGTCATCTCGGAGCGAACCCCGAGGTCAAGTATCTGCCGTCGGGACAGCCTGTCTGTGAGATGCGCATTGCGACCAGCGAGACGTATCGCGATCGCAACGATCAACCGGCAGAGCGTACGGAGTGGCACCGCATCGTGGTGTGGGGCAAGACGGCGGAAAACTGCGCGAAGTTTTTGCAAAAAGGTCGTCAGGTCTACATCGAGGGTCGGCTTCAGACGCGCTCGTGGGACGACAAAGAAGGCAAGAAGCAGTACATGACCGAGATCGTCGCAAACTCGGTGGTGTTCCTGGGTGGTGGCGGTGCGCGTGAAGAGGGTGCGCACAGCGGTGGTGGCTACGCGTCCCGTGAGTCGTATGGCGGAGGCGGAGGAGCCAGCGGCGGTGGTTACGGAGGAGGCGGCGGCGGTGGTTACGGAGGAGGAGGCGGCGGCGGTGGCGGTGGCAATCGGTATGCGCGTCCGGCTCCTGCAGAGGCGGCCCCTGCGATGCACAATGATCCGGGGGACTTCGCGGCGGAAGACGACATTCCGTTCTAGTCTGTGTCAGCCGCTTGTGGTTTCGCCCGGATTACCGCTGGGCGCAGCCAGGTAGCGGCGAAACTTGGGCAACAGCGCCGCACTGCCAGCGACGGCGGCAAGGCCGATGATGCTGGACAGTGTGATGGCGCGGCGGACACCCATCATGCCGGCCAAGATGCCAAGCTGGGTGTTGCCGAGCATCGGTCCGCTTAGGTACGAGATCATCTCGATGCCGGCCAGTCGTCCGCGCAGCTCGCTCGGAATGGTCTGGTTCCAGATGGTGGATCGGTAGACGCCGCTGATCATGTCGGCGTAGCCAGCGGCCATCAGGAAGGCCATCGCAATCGGAAAGGATCGCGATGCGCCAAAGCCGATCATGAGCGCGCTCCAGCTTCCGGCGGCCCAGATCACCATCATGCCGTGACGACGGATGCTTCGTGTCCAGCCGCTGGTGATCGATCCGAGCAGCGCGCCAATCGCCATGCCGCTGTGCAGCCAGCCGAGGTAGCTTGCGCCGCCGTTTTGGGTCTTGGCAAACTCCTCTGCGATGGCGGGGAACAGCAGGTTGGGCATCGAAAACGTCATCGCGACAATGTCCACCACGTAGGTTCCAACCAGCTCTTGACGGCTCATCGCGTAACGGAATCCTTCCGAGATCGACTGAAGGGAAAAGCGCGAGCTTGCAGAGGCGGTCGGAATATTATGCAGAGAAAATACCGCAATCATGGCTGCACAGAAGGTCAGTCCGTCGAGAAAGAACGCCAGCGCTGGACCTTGCTTGGCCAAGATGAGTCCCGCGAGCGCTGGCCCGGCAATCGCTCCCACGTTGTAACGGAAGGAGCTGAGCACACCGATCGCGGGCATGTCTTCGCGCTTCACCAGCAGCGGAGTCAGGGCTTCGATCGCCGGACGATGGACACCGCTGAGGATCGCAGTCAACGCAGACGCCACGATCAGAATCGGTGCGGACAGCATTCCCTTCCACGCGAGCGCCGACAGCAGAAACACACACAGCGCCATTCCGGCTTCGCTCAGCAGCAGCAGCTTGCGTCGATTCACTGCGTCGGCGAGCGCTCCCCCAAACAGGCCCCCAACCACCGAAGGAACCAGCTGAATCACACCGAGCAGTCCCAGCAGCTTGGGCGAGTGCGTCAGCTGATACAGCGCAAACGGCAAGGCTACGTAGCTCAGCATCGAGCCAAGCAGCGAGACAAACTGACCGAAGTACAGCACGCGAAAGTCGCGATGAAGCCGCAGCGGCGCAATATCAGGAAGGATGGCCATGGCAGTTGCGTGATTGTGGCACAGCCAGCGGTCGTGCAGCGGTGGGCTGATGTAGGAATCGCGTGCATGGAGCGATTGTTTCCGTCGCTGAAAAAATATTTCTCTGAACCTGTAACCAAACGCTGGGCTGCTTCGTGAAGTGTTTGGAGGTCGTAAACAATGACAAGCCAAGCGCCGGTTTCTTCTTCAGCGGTTTCTGTATCTGTGCGAGCAAGCGACTCTGTCTCTGGCTCCGTATC